>JAQGMN010000239.1 GCA_028292345.1 Polaromonas sp.
GCGCCAACCAGCTCGATGTGCTGCAAGCGGGCTCGTCCAACTCGGCCAACGCGGTGCAAGCGGGCAGCCGCAACCGGGGCCAGATCGACCAGCAGGGCAGTTTCAACCGTGCCGACCTGACCCAAAGCGGCAGGGGCACGACCGCTACGCTGACACAACAGGGCAATGGCGGCATCGCCTCGCTCGTGGTCCGTTGAGCCAATGGATCAGTAATCATTTCCTGGATATTCCTCAACCTTTCCAGCATTTTGTGAACAAGAAAGCGAAGGCTCCCAATGAAACACCAACTCTGTGCGATCGCTTTTACCGGTACGCTGGCGATGATTCCCGTCGGCACTGCGTTGGCACAAGCCAGCGCTGACATCAACCAAACCGGCCAGGACCACACCGCCTATGCCGAACAGGTGAGCAATGCGGGCGCAAACATTGCCGCGACCCTTGTGCAGTCGGGCAATGGCAACCGGGCAGGCGATCCGGACACCGGTACCGTGTCGCTCACCGCAGGCGGGATCTTGCAAAAGGAGAACCGTGGCAACACCACGGCCGAGGTGCGCCAGGACGGCAGTGACAACCTTGGCATGGTCACGCAGGAAGGGGTTGGCGAAAAATACGGGCGCGTGAGTCAAACCGGCGTTGGCCACACGGGCACCATCATCGAGCAAGGCGGCACCGGCGGCGGCGCTGCAATCACGCAGGTTGGCGTCAGCAACGCGGCAGCGGTCACGCTGTCCTCCAGCGGCGGCGTCGTGGAGGTCGTTCAGTCGAGCCAGGACAACAAGGCAGAGGTGACCCAACGCAGCAGCGGCAGGACGGCGCTGCGGCAGGACGGCGCCTTCAACACGGCGATCCTGGACAACCAGCGCCGCGTTGGCGACCTCGCGGTCGAGCAGGCCGGAAGTGCGAATTTTGCGCTGGCCACTTCCCTGGGTTCGATTGTGCAGACGGGCACGGGCAACAGCGCTTGGCTGTCAGGCACCAATGATCTGGTCATCAATCCTGTCTTCTACAACACCACAGGCCGGATCAACCAGCAGGGCATGGCCAACAATGCCAGCATCAGCCAAAGGTGGTCGGCGGGCAACGGCGTAGCTTCCATCGATCAGCTGGGCAACGGGCACACGGCCTCGCTAACCACCCTTGGCCGCCATGGCGGCATCGTACAGATCAGGCAACAGGGCAATGCACACAGCGCCAGCGTTGACCAGGCCTCCTTTACGGCGAGCAATGTGTACGTGGACCAGCAAGGCACAGGCCAGAAGGCAACGATTTCACAAAAAGCCTTCCAGTTTGGCCAGAGCCGCACGGTGCAAAAGGGAGGCTTCAACGTTGCCAGCATCTCCAACTTTCAGACCGGATCGGGCGACGAGTCAAGCATCCTGCAGGATGGCTTTCGCAACCAGGCATTGGTGAGCCAAAGCGGCGACCTCGGCATTGCCGGCGATATCAACAAGGCCACGATCCAACAGCAGGGCAGTGATTTTCAGGCTGCGATCCACCAAATCGGCGCGGCCAACCGCGCCGCAATCCGCCAGCATTGAATGCTTCCTGCAGATGCTCGGCAGGAATCCTGCCGCAGTGTTTGCCAGGCTGCGATAAGGCCCTGCCTGAACCAGTTTGCAGGCCATGACATGCCTTGCCTTCGATTGTTTTTTTCACCACCGTCAACAGAAAGCGAATCGTTTCATGAAACACCAACTCTCAGCGGTCGTTCTGGCCCACACATTGGCCATGAGCATGGGGAGCACGGCGTTCGCCCAGACAAGCGCCGACATCAGCCAGACGGGTCAGGGCAACGCGGCCTATGCGGAGCAGGTCGAAAACTCTGGCGCCAGCATTGCGGCGGCCATTGTCCAGTCGGGCAGCAACAACCGTGCGGGCGATCCCGACAGCGGCACGGTTTCCGGCGCGGCAGGCGGCATCTGGCAAAAAGGCAACCATGGCAATACCACGGCCGAGGTGCGCCAGGCCGGCAACAGCAATCTGGGGATGGTCACGCAGGAAGGCGTCACCGGCAAATACGCGCGGGTGACCCAACTCGGCAGCAGCAACACGGGCGCCATCGCCCAGCAGGGCGGTAGCGGCGGTGGCGCGGCGCTGACGCAAACCGGCGACGAGCACACTGCATCGATCACATTGAGAGCCAATCCCAGAAGTAACCCGATATACAACTCAGGTGTGGTTGAGGTCAGTCAGTTCAGCCAGGGCAACCAGGCTCAGGTAGTCCATAGGGGCCCGGGCAAGACAACAGTGGTGCAAGCTGGAAGCTACAACACTGCCAAGCTCGACAGCCAAGCCAGCTTGGTCAGGAATTTAGCTGTTGAACAGTATGGCCGCAACAACACGGTGTCGGCTAATTCGCTCGGATCGGTTCGGCAATACGGGGCCGGTAACAGCGCCATGTTGCTGGGTGATCCCAATACCTTTCGTGGCTCCTCCGAGTTATACGGAACCCAAGGCGATATTGTGCAAATGGGCAATGACAACAATGCCACCATCAATCAACGCGGATCGGCTGGCGACGGCGTTGGTTCGATTGATCAGCTGGGCAGCAGCAACATTGCTTCCATTGCGACCGGGGGTCGTTACGGAGGCAGGACTCAAATTGAGCAACGGGGTTATGCCAACAGCGCCAGCATCATGCAAGGCTCTTTCCAGGCCGGCAACGTTTCCATCAGCCAGCAGGGCACCGGTCATGCGTCAACTGTTCAACAACGAGGTTTTGGGCTCGAGCAGGCAAGCACGTTGCAGGTGGGTGGTGACAACACAGCCGACATTGTTCAGGAAGCGAATTACGACGATGCCCTGATCAGCCAGGAAGGCTATCGCAACCGGGCTGTCGTGGCGCAGGGCGGCTACGAAGGCTACGCCAACGTGGCCAGGATTTACCAGCAGGGAAATGACTTCCAGGCCGCCATCCGGCAGGATGGCGCTGGCAACCGTGCGGTCATCCGCCAGCGTTGAACGCACCCATGCGCCGCGCCGGTTGGCTGCTTGCGCTGGCGCTTAACGCACCCGCCTGGGCTGTTGCAGAGGCGCCAGCGGGTGCATTGGCAACCAGCCCGGAGACTGGGCTGCAGGTCTGGCTGGAGACACAGCCGAATGAAGCGGGCCAGACGGTGATGTTGCCCTACGTGAAGACCTTGCACCCCCTGCAGGTGCGTGCCAGCGTGAGTGTTGTGACGAAAGGCGCTGCTGGAAATGCGCGCGCCAGCCAGCAGGCACGCCTTGAAGTGCCGGCCGGCCAGGCCACGCTGCTGGCTCGTCTGACGCTGGGCCTGGCGGCGAACGATGATTGCCGCATGGACGTGGTGCTGCATGATTTGGAGACTTCCAGGGAAGTCGCACGCTACCGTATCAATTGCCATCCCTGAAAAGGCACCGCCATGTCACCATGGACTGCGCGCGCTGGCTGGCTCCGGAATGAAGAACCTCCGGCACTTTGGGACAGGCTGTGCGCCAGCACGCCCTGCGGCTTGGAGTTCCTTTACCCAGCTTTCCTGGCGCCAGTTTTTCCTTGGCCTCCTTGGGCATGAACAAACTTCAGAACGGCGCGTCGGGCACCTGAGCAGCTTCCACCTCGGGCGCGGCTGCGCTGCCGGCCTTGATGCGCTTGGCCTTGAGCGTCGGCTTGGCGGCTGGCGCGGTTGCTTCTTCGCCTTCGGTGGCGGCTGGTGCATCGGCGCCGCCCAACTCGGCCTGGCGAACGCTGGCCTTGTCGCCGGCGCCGGCAAACTTGCTGTACTTGCCCAGCGTGACGACCAGCTGGCCGTAGATGCGCGGGTTGCCGGCCACGCATTCGCCGTGGTCTAGAAAATCGGCCTCGCCGGTGAAGTTGCCGATCAGGCCGCCGGCTTCGGTGATCAGCAGCGAGCCCGCCGCCACGTCCCAGGGGTGCAGGCCGGTCTCGAAAAAGCCGTCGGTGAAGCCGGCCGCCACATGCGCCAGGTCCAGCGCGGCAGCGCCCGGGCGGCGCACGCCGGCGCACTGGCTCATGACCTCGCCCAGCATGTTCAGGTAGGGCTTGAGCTTGTCGCCGGGGCGGTAGGGAAAGCCGGTCGAGATCAGGCATTCTTGCAGGCGCGTGCGCTTGCCGACGCGGATGCGGCGGTCGTTCACATACGCGCCGCGGCCCTTGCTGGCGCTGTAGATATCGTTGCGGTTCGGGTCGTAGACCACGGCCTGCTCGACCTTGCCGCGCACCGCCAGCGCAATGCTGACGCAGTAGAACGGAAAGCCATGAATGAAATTGGTGGTGCCGTCCAGCGGATCGATGATCCAGACGAATTCGGAATCCTTTGCGCCATGCTCGCTGCCCGATTCCTCGGCCAGGATGCCGTGGCCGGGGTAGGCGGTCAGCAGGGTTTCGATGATCGCGGCTTCGGCGGCCTTGTCGACTTCGGTGACGAAGTCGTTGGTCTGCTTGACCGACACGCGGACCGCCTCGACGTCAAGGGCGGCGCGGTTGATGAGGGCGCCGGCGGCGCGCGCAGCCTTGACGGCCACGTTGAGCATGGGATGTAGGTTGCTGGACATAGAGGGTAAGAAAGAGCGGGCAGGAACTGCAAAACCGTAGAACCGGAAACCGGCGGTGGCAGGCGACAATAGCGGATTTTACCGGCTTCGCCCGCCCGGTCCCGAATGACCCCGCAGCCGGATTTTCGCGGCGGCCTTCCGGCCTCTTTTTATCCCCATGAAAACCCGCTTCATCCTGATCAACACCAGCCACGCCGGCAACGTCGGCGCCACCGCCCGCGCCATGAAAACCATGGGCTTCGACGACCTGGTGCTGGTCGCGCCGCGCTGGGCGAATGTGCTGCGGCGCGAGGAAACCATCCAGCGGGCCAGCGGCGCGCTCGACGTGTTGAACAATGCCAGGATTGTCGATACGCTGGACGAGGCGCTCGACGGCATGGCGCACCTGTGCGCCACGGCGATGACGCCGCGCGACTTCGGGCCGCCGACCCGGGCGCCGCGCGCGCATTTTGCCGCCCTGCTGGGTAAGGCTGATACGCTATTAAAAGATGAGCTACCTGCGCAAGCGGATACTGCGCAAAAGCCCGATTCGGTTGCTTTTTTGTTCGGCTCCGAGCGTTTCGGCATCCAGAACGAGGATGTCTACCGCTGCCATGTGGCCCTGAGCATTCCGACCGACCCGGCCTTCGGCTCGCTCAACCTCGGCGCGGCGGTGCAGCTGATTGCCTACGACTGGCGCGAAGCGCTGGGCGGCTTCGGCATCCAGGCCGCGCCTGAAGCGCCCCGGCTGGCCGACGCCGCCGCCGTGGGCGGCATGCTCAGGCACTGGGAGGAGGCGCTGGTCCATATCGGCTTTCTCGACCCGGCTTCGCCCAAGAAGCTGATGCCGCGCCTGAACCAGCTGTTCAACCGCGCGCAGCTCAGCCCCGAGGAAATCCACATCCTGCGCGGCGTGGCCAAGTCCATGCTGCGGCTGGCGGCCGATCAAGCCTTGCCGGCGCCGGACAAGGCGCCCGCGCCAGCGGACACGCCCGCCAACCCCTAAACTTCCTGCCATGTTTTCCAGACTCCGCTCCGACATCCAGTGCATCCTTGACCGCGACCCGGCGGCCCGCACCCGCTGGGAGGTGCTGACCTGCTACCCCGGCCTGCATGCGCTGGTGCTGCACCGGCGCGCGCACTGGTGCTGGCGCCACAACTTCAAATGGCTGGGGCGCTTCATCTCGCACATCTCGCGCTGGCTGACCGGCATCGAGATCCATCCCGGCGCGCAGATTGCCGGCTGCGTGTTCATCGACCACGGCATGGGCGTGGTGATTGGCGAAACGGCTGAAATCGGCGCCGGCTGCACGATCTACCACGGCGTCACGCTGGGCGGCACGTCGCTCTACAAGGGCGCCAAGCGCCATCCGACCCTGGGCAAGAACGTGGTCGTGGGCGCCGGCGCGCAGGTGCTGGGCGGCTTCACCGTCGGCGACGGCGCGCGCATCGGCTCCAATGCCGTCGTGGTCAAGCCCGTGCCGCCCGGTGCGACGGCCGTGGGCAACCCGGCGCGCATCATCCAGCCCGGCGCTGACTTGAAGCGCGAGGAGGCGGCCAGCCAGATGGGCTTTTCAGCCTATGGCGTGACGCAAAGCGACGACCCGCTGAGCCAGGCGCTGCGCGGCCTGATCGACAATGCCTCGGGCCAGGAGCACCAGATTGCGCTGCTCTGGCAGGCGATTGAAAAGCTGTCTGGCCCTGCGACGGCCCAGCGCCGGGACTGCGTTCCCAAGGATGCCGCGCTGCAGGAAAACTTTGAAGCCGACAAGCTCAACCAGCTGGTCGGCAAATAGCCGGCGGATGCGCCGGCCATCAAACGCTTGAAACGTTTATTTGGCGGCCGCAGGGGCTGACGCCGCCGCTGCCGCTTTTTCCGCTGCGGCTTTTTGCTTGTCTTCCGGGTTCACCGCCCCGGCGATGGCGCTGCCGGCCATGGTGCCGACCACCGCGCCGACGGCCATCGAGCCCATGGTGCCCATCATGCCGGAGCCGGCTGCTGCAGGTGCGGCCGCCGGCGCTGCCGCTGCGGCGGGCGTGGCTGCTGGAGCCGGTGCAGCGGCTGCCGGGGCTTTGGCCGGTGCGGGGGCCGACGTGCGCGGTGCGGCTTTCATGCCGCCGCCCATGCGCTTGGCATGGGCCAGCGAAGGCAGCGTCAGGGAAGCCACAGCCAGGGCAACGATGGAAAGGCTGGTGCGAAAAGAAGCGTTCATGGAGTCACTCGGGTAAAAAACAGACAAAAATGCAGGGCGCTGCGGCCCGGCTTTCCCCGCTGCATTCACATTCATGTCGTGCGAAGGCAGCGTTGTCGGCTTTTATACCGCGCGAATGGCGTTCTTGGGCCTAAAGGCCTTGCAGACCGCCGGGTCGGTTTCCAGGTAAGGCCCGCCGATCAGGTCGATGCAATAAGGCACGGCGGCAAAAATGCCGGGCACGACCGATTCGCCGGCCTCGTTCCGCAGACCTTCCAGCGTCTCGGCAATTGCCTTGGGCTGGCCGGGCAGGTTGAGAATCAACGCTTGGCCCCGGATCACCGCCACCTGGCGCGACAAGATGGCCGTGGGCACGAACTTCAGGCTGATCTGGCGCATCTGCTCGCCGAAGCCGGGCATGACCCTGTGCGCCACGGCCAGCGTGGCTTCGGGCGTCACGTCGCGCAGGGCGGGGCCGGTGCCGCCGGTGGTCAGCACCAGCGCGCAGCCGGCATCGCTAAGCTCGATCAGCGCGCTGCTGATGCCGGCCTGTTCGTCGGGAATCAGCCGCTCTTCGAAGCTGACCGGGTTGCGCAGCGCGCGCGCCAGCCAGTCCTTCAGGGCCGGCAGGCCCTTGTCCACATACACGCCGCTGGACGCCCGGTCGCTGACCGACACGATGCCGATCCTGACCGCGTCGAAAGCCTGGCTCATGCCTTGGGTTCCTCGGCCATGGCCAGCTTGACCAGCTGGAA
>JAQGMN010000241.1 GCA_028292345.1 Polaromonas sp.
TGCTGCCCGAGCCGGACGAGGCCGTCGCCATCCAGATCAACCCGGCCGACCTGCGCATCGACACCTACCGCGCCAGCGGCGCCGGCGGCCAGCACATCAACAAGACCGATTCGGCCGTGCGCATCACGCATTTGCCGACCGGCATCGTCGCCGAATGCCAGGAGGGCCGCAGCCAGCACGGCAACAAGGCCCAGGCCATGAAGGTGCTCACCGCCCGCATCCATGAAAAAGACCGCTCGGCCCAGGCGGCCAAGGACGCGGCCACGCGCAAGGGGCTGATCGGCAGCGGCGACCGCAGCGACCGCATCCGCACCTACAACTTTCCGCAGGGGCGGCTCACCGACCACCGCATCAACCTGACGCTGTACAAGCTGCTCAGCATCATGGAAGGCGACCTGGACGATGTCATCACGGCGCTGCAGGTGGCGCGCGGCGCCGAGCAGCTGAACGAGCTGGAAGCGGCGAACAACGGCGGCTGACCTGGGAAATTATTCAAATTCAAGAGAAATAGCCTCCTTGCGCACTACCCACGGGCGCAAGCAGCTATTATTTATATAGCAAACCAAGACAAGACCGTGAAACCCTTCAACTGCGCGCAAGCCCTGGCAGCGGCCCGACACCTCGGGCTCGACCGGCTCGACGCCCAGTTGCTGCTGCTGCACGCGCTGGGCAAGCCCGCCGGCGACCGGTCCTGGCTGGTGGCGCACGACACCGACGAACTCGCGCCCGGGGTGGCCGAATCGTTTCGGTCGCTGAGCCTGCGCCGGGCGAATGGCGAGCCGCTGGCTTATATCGTGGGCAGCAAGGAGTTTTTCGGCCTGTCGCTGCAGGTCGACCCGCGCGTGCTGGTGCCGCGGCCCGACACCGAAACGCTGGTGGAATGGTCGCTTGAGGTGCTGAAGGCGCCAGGCATGGCGCCTTTGCTGCAGGTGCTGGACCTGGGCACCGGCAGCGGCGCGATCGCCCTGGCGATTGCCCACAGCCTGCAAGCGCAAGGCCGCCCGGCGCAGGTCACGGCGGTCGATGCAAGCGTCCCGGCCCTGAACCTTGCCCGCGAAAACGCCCGGCGACTCGGCCTGGCGGTGGACTTCATCGAAAGCTCCTGGCTTGACCAGGTCAGCGCCAGATTTCACCTGATCGCCAGCAATCCGCCTTACATCGCGAGCGCCGACCCGCACCTGGCGGCCTTGATGCACGAACCGCTGCAGGCGCTGACCGCAGGCGCCGACGGGCTCGACGACATCCGGCGCATCATCGAGCAGGCGCCAGGGCACTTGCTGCCCGGTGGATGGCTGCTGCTGGAGCACGGCTACAACCAGGCAAAACAGGTCCGCGAAATGCTGCTTGGACAGGGCTTGTTGCAGGTTGAAAGCCGCCGCGACCTGGCAGGCATCGAGCGCTGCTCCGGCGGCCAATGGCCGGCCTGACAGACAATCCCTGACGGCCACAGGGCATCGTGCAGGCAGCGATAATCCGTTTTTGGAATGCCTGTAGTCAAATTCCATGCATTCAATGCTCCGGCCCCTATTGCCGGTTACCGACCTCCGGCCTGGCAAGGCCTTTTTTCACCTGAAGGATTTCATCATGAGCCCTACCGACCCGACCCAGCAGCGCATTGACGACATTGTCAAATCCAGCGATGTGGTGCTTTTCATGAAGGGCACGGCCCAGTTTCCGATGTGCGGTTTTTCCGGACGCGCCATCCAGGTGCTCAAGGCCTGCGGCGTGACCAAGCCAGCCACGGTCAATGTGCTCGAAGACGAAGGCATCCGCAACGGCATCAAGACCTACAGCAACTGGCCGACCATTCCCCAGCTGTATGTGAAGGGCGAGTTCGTGGGCGGCTCCGACATCATGATGGAGATGTACCAGAACGGTGAACTCCAGGAAATGCTGGGCGCACCCAAGGACTGAAGCCAGGCCACGCGAAGCTGAAACGCCCGCACTGCGGGCGTTTTCCGTTTCAGTTTCGTTTCGATTTCAGCGCGTGTAGCCTGCGCAAGCCCCGGCATTGACCTGGCCGTGGCATTCACGCTTCAGGCGGCTGCCTCGTTCCTTGGCCGTTTCGGCAGAACCCGGCAGGAAGCGCACCTGGCCGCCGCTGCCTGCTTTTGCTTTCTTTTTGGCAGACGCTGCCGGCTTGTCGCCGGAAGCGGCAGAGGCCGCCCCGGCATGCGCGCTGCCGATCATCACGGCGGCCACAAGCATGGCGGTCCAGAATGGACTGGCGACGATATTTTTCATTTTTATCTCCCTGTTTCTACCTCTTTACGCGGCAATCCCCTCTTGCTGGCCGTGAAGGGCCGGGCCAGGCCTCAATGCAGTTTCGGATCCCCGTAAAGCAGGTCATCGGGCGGCGTGTCGGCGGGCAGGCGGAAATCTTCGCTTGCCCAGGCTCCCATGTCGATGTTCTTGCAGCGTTCACTGCAAAAGGGGCGAAAAGGATTGCCGGGCCCGTAAACACTGGGACCGCCGCAACCGGGACACACCACCTGGCGCTCAGGTAAAGGGTTATTTTTCATCGGGACAAGGTAGTTCGGGGGTGATGAAGGCCGCCATGGAGGTTCTGTCTCGCCTGGCGTGGCTCAAGTGCACAGTGTCAGGTCAAACACGGTTTCCTCACTGCTGGTCTGCTGGCGACCGTCGTTGTCATGCGACATGAAGCGCACCGACACCATCAGGCGGTTGCAGCTGATTTCCGGAATCACGGCCACGCCCGAGCGCAGACGCAATCTCAGCAACTGGAAAGCCCGGCCCTGCGGCAGCATTTGCTGGTACTGACCGGCGGGCGCAATCACCTTTTGCGGCGCGCCCGAATCGCGCACCAGCCTGAGCAGCAGGTTCAGCGATTCGGCCAGCGGAACCAGCGGCGTCACCCAGCGCTGCAGGTCATGCTGGCGAACGTTGGCACCCAGATGCTGCCAGGCATGGTAGGCCGGCAAGTCGAATTCGCAGGTTCCGCCGGGAATACCGACACGGCTGCGAATGCTCATCAGCCAGTCGTTTTCGGTCAGGGACTGGCCGACCTTGCCGGAAAGTTCATTCATGCCGGTGAAACAGGCTTCAAGCTGGGCGGTGATGTCGTCCAGCACCCGCTCGGAAATGACCGGGTTTCCACGGTAGCCGTTGAGCACATGCTTCTGCTTTTCAATGTCCTTGAGCACATCGGTTTTCAGGTCCGCCCGCGCGCCGACATCCATGATTTCAAAAATGGTCGCCAGCGCATGGTGATGGTCGATCGGGGTTTCCCGTTTCACCAGTTCGGCCAGGCGCAAGAACAGATGTTCCAACCGCAGGTAGGTGCGTATGCGTTCGTTGAAGGGATGCTCGTAAAGAATCACGGAACTGGTTTTCCTGGCTTCAGTAGATGTCTTGTCATCATAGCCCGAAGCTGCGCGCCAACTCCCGCACCTCCTGCTCCAGCGCCTGCAGCGACAAATCCTCGTTACAAATGCAGGCATCGGCCGCCCCCAGCCGTTGCGCCCGGCTGGCCTGACCGGCAATGATTTTCATAACCATTTCACGCGACAAGGCGTTTCGGGCCATGACTCGGGCGATTTGCGTTTCTTCCAGGCAGTCGACCACCAGCACGCGGTCGAGCTGCTGGCGCCAGCGCCCGGACTCCACGAGCAAGGGAATGTCGAACACGATGCAGGCGCGGCCAGCCGCCACCGCCGCGCGGGCCTGCCGGGAGGACTCAAGGCTGACCAAAGGATGAATGATGGCTTCGAGCTGCCCCTTGATGGCGGGGTCGCTGAACACCAGCTGGCGCATCCGGTCACGGTCCATCGCGCCGTCTGCGGTGATGACCTGCGGCCCGAACCGAGTTGCCAATTCGCCGATCGCTGCGCCGCCGGGCGCTGTCAGCTGCCGGGAAATCGCATCGGCATCGACCAGCGCGGCGCCGCACGCCACCAGAACGCGCGCCACGGTGCTTTTGCCGCTGCCGATGCCGCCTGTCAGGCCTAGACGCTGGACCGGCGGATGCATCGGCTCACAAACCAGCGAACCGGAGAATCGACTGGGGGCCGAAAACCATCGCGGTGAAGCCCGCCCCGGCCAGAAAAGGGCCGAAGGGCACATAGCCGCCCTCGCGCAGGCCGCTGGAGAACTTCATCGCGATGCCGACCGCCGCACCAATCACCGACGCCATCAGGATCATGGGCACCAGCGCTGTCCAGCCAAACCAGGCCCCGAGCGCGGCAAACAGCTTGAAGTCGCCGTAGCCCATGCCGTCCTTGCCGGTGGCCAGCTTGAAGGCCCAGTACACCCCCCACAAGGAGAGATAGCCTCCCACCGCGCCCCACAGGGCCGAGGTCAGATCGACCGCCGGGTTCCATTGCAGTGCTGCCGCGATCAGCCCGGCCCACAGCAAGGGCAAGGTCATGTCGTCGGGCAATAAAGTAGTGTCCCAGTCGATCACCGCCAGCGCCAGCAGCGCGGCAGAAAATCCGCACCAGGCCAGCGCCGTCATCGTCCCGCCCCAGCGCCAGGCACAAAAGAAGAACAGCCCGCCCGTGACAGCCTCGACCAGCGGATAGCGGATTCCGTAAGGCGCTCGGCAAGCCGAGCACTTGCCCCGAAGGAAAGCATAGCTGAGCAACGGAATGTTTTCATACCAGCGGATCAGGTGGCCGCAACGGGAGCAGCGCGATCGCGGCGTCAGCAGATTGAACTTTTCCGCTGGCGCTGCGGGCGCGCCGTTCAACTCGGCGCATTCGGCGGCCCACTGGCGCTCCATCATCCTGGGAACCCGGTAGATGACGACATTGAGAAAGCTGCCGATGAGCAGGCCCACGATGGCGCCGAGCGCCGCGACGAGCCCGGGGCCCATGTCTGCCGCCAGCAGCTGCATCAAACGACTTGGCCGAGCTTGAAGATCGGCAGGTACATGGACACCACAATGCCGCCAATCAGCGTGCCCAGAAACACAATGATGATGGGCTCCATCAGGCTCGACAGGCCGGCGACCATTTCATCGACTTCGGCTTCATAAAAATCGGCTGCCTTGCCGAGCATGTGGTCCACCGAGCCCGATTCCTCGCCGATGGCGCACATCTGCAGCACCATGGTGGGAAACAGGTTGGCATTGCCCATGGCGGCGGTCAGGCTGGTGCCGGTCGAGACTTCCTGCTGAATTTTCTCGGTGGCGTCGGCATAGAGCGAGTTGCCCGATGCGCCGCCGACCGAATCCAGCGCTTCGACCAGCGGCACGCCGGCCGCGAACATGGTGGACAGGGTGCGGGTCCAGCGGGCAATGACGGATTTCTCGATCAAGGTGCC
>JAQGMN010000271.1 GCA_028292345.1 Polaromonas sp.
AAGCTGCCGCCGATGATGACGGTGAACTTCGGCACGGCGGCCGTGGCCACGGCCGTGACCATCTTGGCGCCGTTGCGGGCAATGCCCTCGTTCTCGTACTTGCGCCCGACCATGAAGCCGGTGATGTTCTGCAAAAACACCAGCGGAATCTTGCGCTGGCAGCACAGCTCGATGAAATGCGTGGCCTTCAGGGCCGATTCGCTGAACAGGATGCCGTTGTTGGCAATGATGCCGACCGGCATGCCCTCGATGTGCGCGAAGCCGCAGACGATGGTGGTACCGTAACGCGCCTTGAACTCGTCGAACTCGCTGCCATCGACGATGCGGGCGATGATCTCGCGCACATCAAACGGTTTGCGCACATCGACGGGAATCACGCCGTACAGCTCGTCTGCTACGAATTTAGGAGCTACTGACGCCCGCCCAGCATGCGCAAAAGCCTTGTTTTTATTCAAATTCTTGACCGAAGCCCGCGCCAGCGCCAGCGCATGCAGGTCGTTTTGCGCCAGGTGGTCGGCCACGCCCGAGAGCCGGGTGTGCACATCGCCGCCGCCCAGGTCTTCGGCCGTCACGACTTCGCCGGTGGCGGCCTTCACCAGGGGCGGGCCGCCCAGGAAAATCGTTCCCTGGTTCTTGACGATGATGGATTCGTCGCTCATGGCCGGCACGTAGGCGCCGCCTGCGGTGCAGCTGCCCATGACCACGGCGATCTGCGAGATGCCCAGCGAACTCATGGTCGCCTGGTTGAAGAAGATGCGGCCGAAGTGGTCGCGGTCCGGGAACACCTCGTCCTGGTTGGGCAGGTTGGCGCCGCCCGAATCGACCAGGTAGATGCAGGTCAAATGGTTCTGCTGGGCGATCTCCTGGGCGCGCAAATGCTTCTTGACAGTCAGCGGGTAGTAGGTGCCGCCCTTCACCGTCGCGTCGTTGCAGACGATCATGCAGTCCACGCCGCTGACCCGGCCGATGCCGGCGATCAGGCCGGCGCCCGGCGCGTCGCCCTTGTACATGCCGAGCGCGGCCAGCGGCGCGACTTCGAGGAAGGGCGTGCCGGGGTCGAGCAGCATCTGCACCCGGTCGCGGGGCAGCAGCTTGCCGCGCGCCGTGTGGCGGGCCCGGGCGACTTCGCCGCCGCCGGCAGCCGACTTGGCAAGCTGCACATGCAGGTCATCGACGAGGGCGCGCATGGCGGCGGCATTGGCCTGGAAGTCGGCGGAACGGGCGTTGAGTTGGGTGTCTAGCGTGGTCATGGATGTGCGGTGTCTTTCAGGCGGTTCAGGCGGTGGGGTCTTCTTCCAGCCCGAGCTGGTTTTTCATTTCGTCGCGGATCTTGAACTTCTGGATCTTGCCGGTCACCGTCATCGGAAAGCCCGGCACGAAGCGGATGTAGCGCGGCACCTTGTAGTGCGCGATCTGGCCCTTGCAAAAGTCGCGAATCTCGTCTTCCTCCAAGGTTTCGCCGGGCCGGGTGACGATCCAGGCGCACAGTTCCTCGCCGTAGCGTTTGTCCGGCAGGCCGACGACCTGCACGTCCTGTACTTTCGGGTGGCGGTAGAGGAATTCCTCGATCTCGCGCGGGTAGATGTTCTCGCCGCCGCGAATCACCATGTCCTTGATGCGGCCGACGATGTTGACATAGCCTTCGCTGTCCATCGTCGCCAGGTCGCCGGTGTGCATCCAGCCCTCCAGGTCGATGGCCTCAAGCGTGCGCGCCGGGTCGTCCCAGTAGCCGTGCATGACCGAATAGCCGCGCGTGCAGAGTTCGCCCGACACGCCGGGCGCCACGATCTCGCTGGTTTCCGGATCGATGATCTTGATTTCCAGGTGCGGCTGCACCAGCCCGACGGTGGACACCCGTTTTTCCAGCGGCGTGTCAATCGAGCTTTGGCAGCTGACCGGGCTGGTTTCGGTCATGCCGTAGGCGATCGTGATCTGGCCCAGGTTCATGCTGCTCACAACCCGCTTCATCACTTCGGTCGGGCACGGCGAGCCGGCCATGATGCCGGTGCGCAGGGTGGACAAATCGAACTCGCCAAAGCGCGGATGGTCGAGTTCGGCGATGAACATCGTCGGCACGCCGTGCAGGCCGGTGCATTTTTCGTCCTGCACCGTTTGCAATACCGAAAGCGGCTCAAAGCCGTCGTTCGGATAGACGATGGTCGCGCCATGCGTCAGGCACGCCAGGTTGCCCAGCACCATACCGAAGCAGTGGTACAGCGGCACCGGAATGCACAGCCGGTCGGCCGGCGTGAGCCGCATCGCCTCGCCGATGAAAAAGCCGTTGTTCAAAATGTTGCGGTGCGTCAGCGTCGCGCCCTTGGGAAAGCCCGTGGTGCCGCTGGTGAACTGGATGTTGATCGGGTCGGTCGCCTTCAGCGTGGCGGCGACTTGAGCCAGCCGCGCATCGTCGGGGTTGCCGCTGGCCAGCAGGCTGGAAAAGCGGGTGAAGCCGGGCTGCTCTTCTTCTGTGCCGCCCTGCCCCGCCTCGTCGATCCAGACCACGCTGCGCAGGTGCGGCAGCCTGGCCGATTCCAGCTGGCCCGGCTGGCCGTGTGCCCACTCGGGCGCCAGTTCGCGCAGCATGCCCAGGTAGTCGCTGGTCTTGAAGCGCGCCATGGCGACCAGTGCCCG
Source organism: Polaromonas sp. (assembly GCA_028292345.1). Taxonomy (GTDB): domain Bacteria; phylum Pseudomonadota; class Gammaproteobacteria; order Burkholderiales; family Burkholderiaceae_C; genus Polaromonas. Next base: position 2,632 of record JAQGMN010000271.1, read on the forward strand.
GCAAGCCACCTTGTTCAGCGCGTACTCGACCTCGGCGGTGCGGTAGGCGGGATTGATGTTGACCAGGATCAGCCCGGCCTTGGCCGTGGCCAGTTGCAGCAGCACCCATTCGGCATTGTTGTGCGACCAGATGCCGACGCGCTCGCCCGGCTGCAGGCCCAGGCCGAGCAGCGCGCTGGCCAGCCGGTTGGTTTCGCGCTGCAGTTCAAGGTAGGTGTAGCGGCGCTGCTGGTGGCGGCTCACCAGCGCTTCGTGATCGGGCTGCTGCGCGGCGATGGCATCGAAAAATGCGCCGATGGGCTGCTCGATCAGCGGCACCCCGGTGGCGCCGATGGCGTAGCTGCGCGTGAAAGGCGGTGCTGCGGAAAGCGCTTGGCTCATGGTGGTCTCCTTGCGGCCGCCGGCAGGCGAGGCCAGCGACAGTATGGCGCATCCTGCGCGAACCCTGCCATCAGGAAAAGCCACGGTGGTTGCAAATCGCGCCACAGGCCC
>JAQGMN010000274.1 GCA_028292345.1 Polaromonas sp.
TCGCAGGTGCGGGCCCATTCAAAGGCCACCATCTCGGTCGTCACCAGTTCGGCGCCGTTGCCGGCCAGCCGGTCGAAAGCGGCGTCGCGGTTGCGCTCGCTGCGCGAACTGCAGGCATCGGTCACGACCCACACGTCGAACTCTTCTTCCAGCAGTTCCAGCGCGGTCTGCATCAGGCAGACATGCGCTTCGCAGCCGGCCATCACGATCATGCTGCGGCCCTCTTCCTCGGGCTCGGCGGGCTTTTGCAGGTGCCTGGGCAGGCTGCGCGCATTGCCGCCGGTTGGCGCCTTGCGAACCGGCGGACGCAGCCACTCGACCAGGCCGTCGGATGCGGCGCTGAAATGCATCTTGGCCATGGTCTTGCCGCCGGCCGAATCAATTGCCGCCTGCAGCTCGGGCAGGTTCTGGCCGAGCTTGTCGGGGTTTTGCGCTGTGCCCCAGACCGGAACGTCCAGGATGCGGGCCATGCGCGCCAGGCGCAGGGCATTGGCCACGACGATTTCATGTTCAAAAATCACGGGCATCAGGCGGGTCTGGTAATCGACCAGCACAAGCTGGGAATCGTCGGCATCTAGCAGCATGGTTGTTCCTTGTGTTGGGCGGCCATTATCCCCGCCCTTGCCGCGGGTGACGGCCACCTGCGTGCAGCTAGCCAGCGACGCGCGCCCGGTCCACGATGCGGCCGGCCTGCGCACGCGAGACCGCCGCGCCCATGGAACCCAGGGTGCAACCCCAGCCCGCCGCCTGCGCGCCAAGCCGCGTGCCCATGAAGGCATCGACCACCTCGGTGCTGGCGTGGCGCAGCAGTTCGGCGCCCTGCACGGCCCGGGCCATGGCTTCGCAGGCCGGCCGGGCCAGGAACTCATCGTCCATGGTCGCCTGGATCAAGGCCGGCAACGCATCCAGGTAGCCGTCGAAGCGGCGGTCCATGCCTTTGACCGAATAGACTTCGGCCATGAAGGCATCGCGCGTCAGCGGTTCCTTGAGCAGCGAACGCCGCACATCCATGCACATCATGTTGGCCGAGCCTTCCCAGACGCTGTTGAGCGGCGCCTCGCGGTAGAGCCGGGCCATGGGATTTTCCTCGATGAAGCCGTTGCCGCCGTGGCATTGCAGCGCTTCATAGGCGATGGCCGGCGCGCGCGAGCAGTTGAAGAACTTGGCCATCGGCGTGGCCACCCGCGCGAAGGCCTTTTCCTGCGGGCTGCTTTGAATGTGGTCGGTGGCCCTGGCCACGCGCAGCGCCAGCAGCGTGGCCGCCTCGACCTCGATGGCCATGTCGGCCAGCACATTGGCCATCATCGGCTGCTCGGCCAGCGTGCGCCCGAAGCCCCGCCGGGTGCCGGCATGGTTGAGTGCCAGCGTCAGCGACTGGCGCATCAGCCCGGCCGAGCCGACGGCAAAGTCCAGCCGCGTCAGGTGCGCATGCGACAAGATCTCGCGCAGGCCGCCGCCTTCCGGCCCGACGCGCAGCGCCAGCGTGCCGGCATATTCGATTTCGCTGGAGGCATTGGACTTGTTGCCGCACTTGTCCTTCAGCCGCTGGATGAAAAAGCGGTTGAAACTGCCGTCCGGCAGGGTGCGCGGCAGGAAAAAGCAGGTCACGCCGCCGTCCACCTTGGCCAGGGTGAAAAAGCCGTCGGACTGGGGCACCGAGCAAAACCACTTGTGGCCCGTCAATTCGTACCACTGGGCGATGGCGCCGTGGTAGTCGGCGCTGTGCGAAAACCGGGCCGTGGTCTGCGTTTCGCGCAGGTCCGAGCCGCCCTGCTTTTCGGTCATGGCGTAACCAACCACGACCGACGCCTTGTCGGCCACTTCGCGGCGGCTGAATTCATACTGCGTGCCGCGCACCTTGTCGGCCCACAGCTTCAGGCAGGGCTCGGTCTGAAAGCCGGCATACGAGGCATAGGCCATGCCGGTCGGGCATGCCGTGCCGTGCTCGACCTGGTTCCAAAGGTAGGACAGCGCGGCCCGGGCATAGTGCGGCTGCGCCTCGGGGGCGGTCCAGGCCAGCGAATGCACCTCGTGCTTCCAGGCCAGCGCCATCAGCTGGTGCCAGCCGGGGTGGAATTCGACCCAGTCGATGCGGTTGCCGTAGCGGTCATGCGTCTTGAGTTCGGGAACATGCCGGTTGGCCAGCCGGGCCAGTTCCTGGATATCCTCGTCGCCGACGAGCCGGCCCAGCGCCTGGCAGCGCCCTGCCGCCCACGGCACTTCGCGCTGCACGGCGGCCGAGAGCACGGCGTCCTGGTCAAACGCATTGAAGCCGGTCAGCGGACTTGCCTGGTTCTTGACAAGATGCGTGGCAGGTTGGCTTGCGCCGTCCGGCACGGGCAACAGGTTCAGGGTGGCAAGCGGTGCGTTCATGGGCGTCTTCCAGCTGGGGTTTCAGGCCGCTTTTGCACGGAGCAGGCGGGCGGGCAAGTCGTCAAGGTAACGGGCAAACAGGTCGGTCGCTTCTTGTCCGAACATGCGGATGCGGCCGGTGTGCTGGAGCAGCAGCAGGCCGACGCCGTGGGCAAACAGCGCGGTGTTCTCGCGCAGCGCCTCGTGCGCCGTCAGGCCCATCGCCTGCAACGCCGCTTCGCACGGGCGCAGCGCATCGTGCAGGCGGTCGTTGAGCTGAAAATCGAGTTCGGCGTTCAGCCCGCGCGGCTGCATGCCCTGCACCAGGTAAAAGCCCAGGTCCAGGTCGCGCGGATTGGCGGCATAAAAGCCGAACCAGGCGCTGGCCTTGGCCTTGAGCATGTCAGCCGCCGAGCCCCCGGGCGCACCGGCGGCATCGACCGCCGCGTTGAGCCGCTCCAGCGATTCGGCCAGCAGCGCGCCGTAGATCGCTTCCTTGTTCTCGAAATAAGAATAGATGGCGCCGGGCGTGTAGCCGGCCGCCCTGGCGATTTCGCGGATGCTCGCCCCTTCGATGCCGAGCCGCTGGAACACCGCACGCGCAGCGTCCAGCATCAGCGCGCGGCGCGAGTCGTTCAGGGCCTGCTGGCGTTGGAGTCGGGCTTGCATCGGCAGAATATAAACCCAAACATGCCAGAGGCCACGAAAATTAAACGCTTGATGATTAAATTGAACAGTGTTTAAAATCACAAAAAACCTGGAGACCCGACCATGAACGCTTCTGCACCTGCTGCCACACTGATGTCCGGCAACGATTTCCGCGAATCGCTGCGCCGCTACCATCCGCGCGTTTTCCTCGACGGCCGGCAGGTCGCCAGCGTGGCAGACGAGCGCGGCTTCGGCCCCGGCATCAATGCGATTGCGCTGACCTACGACTACGCGCTGAAGGAAAAATACGCGCCCGTCATGACGGCCGTGCAGCACACCAGCGGCAAGGTCGTCAACCGCTTGTCGCACATCAACACCAGCAGCGGCGACCTGCTGAACAAGCTCGAAGCCGTGCGGCTGGTCTGCCAGGAAACCGGCTGCGCCCAGCGCTACCTGACGCACGATGCGCTCAACGCCATCGGCCAGGTGTCGGCCCGCATCGATGACGCGCGCGGCACCGCCGAGAACACCGCCCGCTTCCTGAACTACCTGCACCGCGTGCAGGACCAGGACCTGACGCTGGGCATTGCCATGACCGATGCCAAGGGCGACCGCAGCCGGCGGCCGCATGAGCAGGCCAACGCGGACAGCTACCTCCACATCGTGGCGCGCAACGCCAAAGGCATCGTCATCAGCGGCACCAAGGCCATCGTGACCGGGGCGCCGTATGTGCATGAGCTGCTGGTCATGCCGTGCCGGAACATGGGGCGCGAAGACGCGGACTTCGCCGTCTGCTGCGCGGTGCCGGTCGATGCGCCCGGCATCACCATCATTGCCCGCCCGGCCGGGCGGCCCGGCGAGAAGGTCGAGCATGGCGAGCCGCTGTTCAGCCGCAAGTACGGCCAGAGCACCGGCGTGGTGATGTTCGACCAGGTGTTCGTGCCATGGGACAGCGTGTTCTATGCCGGCGAGTGGGAGCACTCCGGCCACCTGACCTACAGCTACGCGACCCACCACCGCCACACCTGCATCGGCGCCCGCGCGGGCTTTGGCGACCTCTTGATTGGCGCGGGCGCACTGATGTGCGAGGCCAATGGTTTCGATCCAGGCAGGGAAACGCATTTGCGCGAGCAAATGGTCGAACTCATCACCATCACCGAGGGCTTTTATGCCTGCGGCGTGGCGGCCAGCGTGTATGGAAAGGCCGACGAACACAGCCGGACCTTCATGCCCGACCCGGTGTTTTCCAACATCGGCAAGCTGCTGCTGGCGACCAAGATCTACGACATGCACCGCATTGCGCATTACGTGAGCGGCGGCCTGATCGTCACCCTGCCCGGCCCGGACGAGGACCACAACCCCGAGACCGGCGCGAAGCTGTCGGAAGTGCTGCGCGCCAATCCGGACGTGCCCTACGAGCAGCGGATCGAGACCGCGCGCTTCATCGAAGACCTGACGGCCGGCTACCAGGGCGGCTGGTACAGCGTCATCAGCCTGCACGGCGGCGGTTCCCCGGCGGCCATGAAGCAGGAAATCTACCGCAACTACCCGGTGGGATCGAAGGTGGAACTGGTCGAGCGCATCCTGGAGCGCGGCATTGCCGCCGATGGCTCGCCTGCTGCGGCGCCGCATGATCCGCAGCGCGCCATCACGAAAAACCGCCAGCCCGGCAAATGCTGCGACACCGGCTGCACCGCGCCCGGCCAGCCGGTCATGGTCGATTTGCCCGAGGTCCAGGCAAGCCTGCCTTCACGACGGGTAATTGCCTCCCGGCTGGATCAGTAGCCGCTCAGGTTCTGGATGGCATCGACCACCATGCCCGTGCCGATGGCCAGCAGCAGGATGTCGGAAGCGACCCGGACATAACGGTAGCCCGAAGGCGGTGCGCCCAGCTGGTAGATGACCTGCTGGGGCACCTGGTAATAGACCACATTGCCGGGCAGGCGCTGGCCGACGCTGTATTTTTTGGCCTGTCCGGGCGGCATGCAGCCGTTGTTTTTCTTGGCCAGGCCTGGAGGGCAGCGGCCGGCCTGGAACTCATTGCCGTAGTAGGTCCTGGCCGCCCCGCGTTGCTGGTCGCCAAAATAACCGCCTACGCGAACCTGCGTGGGGCGCGGCCCGCTCGAATTCCTGGCCGACGGGCCTTCGACGTTGTGCGGCCTGTCCTGCTGTCTGTCCTGCTGCTTGCCGTGCTGCTTGTTGCTCTTGTCGCCTTGCGAATGGTTGCCGCCCTTGTCACCCTTTTCTCCTTTGCCGCCGCCGGCCCATTCAGGCTTTTCGGCGAAGCTGCTGGCGGATCCCAGGGCAACGGCTGCCACCAGCGCAAAATTGCGGCTGCGGCGCAGCAGGTTCGAGGTCTTGGTGCGGATTGTCATGTTGGTCTTCCGGGTTGTTCATCGAAGTCCAGCCAGAGCTGCCCGCTTTCCTGACGCACTGGTACGCCAAAAAATGCAGGATTGCCGGCACCGATGAATGCCAGAAAATGCAGAAGCTGCAAAATTATTCTAGGGTGGTGCTGGAAATGCCGACGTAAGGAAACATGCCGTTTCATGGTGATACATTTCGTCGCATAACTCAAAAGAAAACGTTGATCGCTATTTTATTCATAGCAATAAAGCCTGATGAATAAAGCGCAAACCGGCATTTTCTTGCAAATTATTCATGGCTTGGCAGGAACCGGCAGCTCGGCAAATTTCAACAGATGCGTCGCCAGCAGGGTTTCGGCCAGAAAACACACCAGCGCCGACAGGAAACACACCACGCCGGCCAGAAAACAAACGGTGGCGATCTTGAAAATCGGCAGTTCGCTGGTCTCGCCCAGGAACAGCAGGATGATGGTCGTGCCGATCAGGATGGCGCAAAACGTCAGCAGGGCCAGGCAGCCATTGACCAGCCAGCCCCGGTGCCGGAGCCTGCGCAGTTCGTCATAGATCCTGCCGGTCCGCTCCTGTTCGACAGCCCCGCTTTCAAGCCGGCCTTCCAAAAACCTCGCCCGGTCGATGATGCGGGCCAGCCGCCCGGCCACGGCGCTGATCATGCCCGAGACGGCGGTGAGCAGAAACACCGGGGCGACTGCCAGTTGTATGCCGTGGGTCACGGTCGCCAGGTCGGTCGCAAAGTTCATCCGGGTTCTGCTGCATGAGGTGATGGAGCGCCTATTTTCTCACGCAACCGGCCAGGCGCCGGGGCTACCGCAACGCCAAGGAACGGCCCAGACAAACACCAGTTTGAAACTCCCGCGTGCCTGGAACCAGAGGCAGGCAGCGAGCCCCTGGCTGGAAGGTCAGGAATGCAGGGGCTGCCCTTCCGGAATATGCGCCGTCATCGGGAAAAAGCTGTTCGCCAGGGGCGGAATGGCCGACTGAAGGACTTCCATCGGCGTCTTCGCCCCGGTGCCCTTCTCGCGCTCCAGAACATGGGTCACGCTTTTGATCAATTCCACCTGCGTCAGCATCGTTCTGGCGGCAATCTTTTGCCAATAGCTGCCGACGCTTTGCAGCGTGAAACGCATGAGTTCGGACTGGATGGCCATGAGTTCGGCGGGCTGGCAGGAGACAAACAGCCTCTGAGCCGTTTCTTCGTGAAAGACCGACGCTTCATGCGCGGCATCCTGCTGGATTTTTCGCAGGGCTTCGCTGCCCCGGCACAGGGCGGTGGTGCCTTCCACGGCCAGCGCCATCTGGTGGCGGCCCAGTTCGGAAAGAAAATTGGTCGGATCGGTTGAGGCGCCGCGTTTGGCGGTGCTGTCCTTGGCTTTCGTGCTCATTGCAATTCCTTTTTCAAAGAATGATCTGAAAGGCCGGTAACCCGGGGATTACCACGAGCGCAAATTCTGAAGGCGTTTGCGCCAGCCTTGCATGGATGGGACTGTAAAAAACTTAACAAGGATTGACGGTGGATATTGCATGGCACACTGGCAAACTGGATATTTTCCGTGTTTTTTCACTCAACCAAGGATCACCATGCTGCCCAACAAGGAAGGACAACACGTCCCCCAAGCCACCTTCAAGACCCGCAAGAACGACAAGTGGGTTGAAATCACCAGCGCCGACCTGTTCGACGGCAAGACCGTCG
>JAQGMN010000288.1 GCA_028292345.1 Polaromonas sp.
TGCTCAGGATGACGAACGACGCGCTGTCTACCGCTGTCAGGCCGGACACATCGGCCTGCATCGGCAGCCGTCCGTCCTTGTCGCCGGCCACCGGCACGACAGGCTCCGACGGACACATGACCAGGGACGCCGATGCCGCTTCCACAGGCCCGGACCGCGCAGCATTCGGCCTTTGCATGCCAGGGCGGTCCGGCGAGTCTGCACTCAGCAGCAGCCAGCCTCCCAGCCCCGTCGCGGCGGCGGCAACGACTAAAAACCAGGGGGAAAAAGTGGCAAGCCGGTTGGGATCAGACGCGGCGGGCCAGGGGGCCTGGGCACCCGGCTTGGGTGGTTCGGGGCTTTTCTGGAGCGGCGGACCCTCGGGTTTCGGTGGATCGGCCGGTGGAATCAATGCTGACTCCTGAGCCTTCCAGGCGTCCAGCAGGGCCGATGCACCGTGGGCCTGCGCCTGCTCAGTCGGCACAGCATCGGCAGGGGGACGGCCAGCGCCTGGCGGCGGAAATGGGCCTTCTGCCTTCAGCGGCCCGGGGGTTTGTTGCGGCGCAGGCCCGGCCTGGGGCGACCCGCGGGTCAATGCCGAGCGCCATCTGTTCCATGCTTTTGCCAGGATCATGTTCCGAGAACCATACGCGTCGTGAAAAATGCGCCTAAACGCTTGGTGAAGCCCATGGGCCTACCATATCCCGGCCGCGCAAGCCCTGAAGATGGCAAAACAATACGTTGCAAAGCTTGCAACTTTGCCTGCCCTTGAAAAACGGTGCGCTGCACCCAAAAGCCCGCAGGCCCTTGAGCTGCACCGGGCCTGCGCCTGCGGCCCTGCCCTGCAGCTCAGTGTGCCGGGAGGAAAAAGCGCATGCTGCAACGGGGGAATGGTTACCCCATGCGGCGCCGTTCAGCCAGCGGCTGACGCCAGCAGGCCCCGGGCCGCCAGGTTGGCATAGAAGGCGCGCAGCCCGAAGGTCCACGGTGCCACCTGGTCGCAGTGGTTCACTTCATTGACCAGCATGCCCAGCTGCGGGCTGGAAATCCGCACCATGTCCCCGAGCCGGTGGGTGAAGCCGCTGCCGGGCTGGCCCCGGTCCTGCGTCGGCGCGAACATGGTGCCGAGGAACAGCATCACGCCATCGGGATACTGGTGGTGCGCGCCCAGCGTCTGTGCCACCAGGTCGAGCGGGTCGCGGCTGATCTGCGCCATCGAGCTGCTGCCCTGCATCTCGAAACCCTCCAGCCCTTCGACCTGCAGGCTGACGGTGCAGCGGCGCACATCGTCGATGGAATAGCTGGCATCGAACAGCCGGATGAACGGCCCGATGGCGCACGAGGCGTTGTTGTCCTTGGCCTTGCCCAGCAGCAGCGCGCTGCGGCCCTCGAAGTCGCGCAGGTTCACGTCGTTGCCCAGGCTGGCGCCCACGGTCTCGCCCCGGCTGTTCACCGCCAGGACAATCTCGGGCTCGGGGTTGTTCCAGGCCGAACCCGGATGGATGCCGACGGACGCGCCGCTGCCCACGCTGGAGAGCACCGGCGCCTTGGTGAACACCTCGGCGTCGGGGCCGATGCCGACCTCCAGGTACTGCGACCACAGGCCTTTCTGGATCAACAGCGCCTTGAGTTGCATCGCCTGCGCCGAACCGGGCCGGATGGCGCCCAGGTCGCCGCCCAGCAGTTCCATGACCTGCTGGCGCACGCTGGCGGCCTGGCCCGCATCGCCCCGGGCCTGCTCCTCGATGACGCGCTCGATCAGGCTGGCGGCAAAGGTCACGCCGGCGGCCTTGATGACCTGCAGGTCGCAGGGCGCCAGCAGGCGCAATGCGCCGGTATCGCTCGACGGGTCGCCGGTGCCTGGCATGAGCTGCTCGATGCTCCCGACACGCCGTCCGGGCGCGGCGCGCACCAGGGCGACCGGATCGGCCGCATCGAGCAGGTCGCTCATGGTGGCGACATGCGCCGACAGGTCGTACACGCCGTCCGGGCGCAGCACGATGACCGAGGGGCCCGGAACCGGGCCGGGAACCCAGGCGCGGCCGACCAGCGTGCCGGCCAGTCCGTCTTCAGGCAGCCCTTGCAGGGCGGTGGGTTTGTTCATGGGAGCGTCTCCGTTTTCAGTTGTGGTCAAGGGGGGGAATTTGATTCATGCCACGGATGGCGCCGGCAGCCGGTAGCCGGTAGAGCCGCCGGGCATTGCCGTCCATCACCGCATCTTGCGCCTGTGGACCCAGGCCGGCGAGCGATTGGCGTGTCTCGGCCGACCATTGCGCGTAGCTGCCGGCCAGTTCCAGCACCGGCCAGTCGCTGCCCCACACCAGGCGGTCGGCGCCAAAGCAGGCCAGCACATGCGCCGCCCAGGGCTGCACGGCGCCGTGCGCGGGCGCGGGCCCGGCCTCGGTCATCAGTCCCGAGAGCTTGCAGCACGCGCCGGTCTGCGAGGCCAGCCGCGCCATGCCGTCGGCCCACGGCTGCCAGTGGCCGGCGGCAATGTCGGGCTTGCCGGCATGGTCGATGACGATGCGCAGGCCGGGATGGCGCCCGGCCAGCGTCAGGATATGCGCCAGATGCACCGGCTTGACCAGCGCATCGAACACCAGGCCGCCATCCGACATGGCCTGCAGCGCCGGCGCCAGCGCGGGCTGCAGGATCCATTCGGGATCGGCCATGTCCTGCAGCATGGGGCGCAGGCCCTTGAGCCGGGAATGGCACGCCAGCCGTTCAATGCGCGCCGGCGCATCGCCAGCGGCCAGGTCGACCCAGCCGACCACGCCCAGCACGGCCGGGTGGGCATCGGCCTGCGCCAGCAAAAAAGCGGTTTCGGCCTCGGTGGGCGCGGCCTGCACCAGCATGCCGCCGGTCACGCCGTGCGGCGCCGACCGGGCCTGCCAGTCGCTGACCGCGACGTCGCGGTAAATCGGCGCCAGCGCGGGCGTGAGCCAGCCATAGTCGCCGCGCGCCAGCTGCCAGCAATGGAAATGGGCGTCGATGGTCATGGCGTGGGCGCCTCCGGAGGGATCAGGCCCTGCGCCCGCAGCGCGGCCCAGAATTCAGGCGCGACCGGGTGGCGCAGCATGGCTTGCGCATCCTCCCATTCGGCCACCTTGCGCGCGCCCAGCATGACGATGTCGACCGCCGGATGCGCCAGCGCAAACTGCAGCGCCGCCGCCCGCAGCGGCACGCCAAAGTCGCCGCACACCGCTTCGATCCGGGCCGTGCGTTCCAGCCATCCCTGGGCCGCCGGGGCGTAGTCGAAGGTGGCCGCGCCGCCGCGCGTGCCGGTGGCCAGGATGCCTGAATTGAACACCCCGCCCAGCGCCACGCGCACGCCATGCGCCGTGCATTGCGGCAGCAGTTCGGGCAGCGCGCTGTGGTCCAGCAGGCTGTAGCGGCCGGCGAGCATCAGCACATCGAGGTCGGCCTCGGCAAGCACCTGCAGCACCACGTCCACATCATTGGTGCCCAGCCCGATGGCGCCGACAAGGCCTTCGGTTTTGAGCTGCCGCAGCGCCGGCAGGGTTTCGTCCAGCACCTGCCGCAGCACCTTGGGCGCGTTCGCGCCGTGCGTGGCCGCGTCGGGGTCGTGCACATAGGCCACGTCGAGCCGGGCCAGGCCCAGGCGCTGCAGGCTGTCTTCCACGCTGCGGCGAATGCCGGCCGCGCTGAAATCCCAGCTTTGCCGGAACGGCAGGATGTCCACATAGCCATGCTGGGCGCGCGGGGCGGCCGCATCGGGCACAAGCAGCCGGCCCACCTTGCTCGACAGCACGAAGGCGTCACGCGCCTGGCTGCGCAGCGCATCGCCCAGCCGCCGCTCGGACAGGCCATGGCCGTAATGCGGCGCGGTGTCAAAGCTGCGGCAGCCGCCGCGCCATGCCGCGTCCACCAGCTGCCGGGCTTGGCCATCGCCGACGGCC
>JAQGMN010000298.1 GCA_028292345.1 Polaromonas sp.
GGGCACGAGGGGGCGATGCTGTTCGGCGACTTCTGCATTGCCGACGCTTTTTTTGCGCCGGTCTGCATGCGCCTCAAAAGCTACGCCCTGCCGGTGCCCGAAGACATTGCCGCCTACATCGGCCGCCTTTCCGCCCTGCCCGGCGTGAAGGCCTGGATCGACGGTGCGCTGGCGGAAAACGACTTCCGTGAATTCGAGGAACCCTACCGGCTCAAGCCCGCCTGAAGCGGCGCGCCGCTAAACTGCTTGCCATGAAAATCTACATGGTCGGCGGCGCGGTGCGCGACAAATTGCTGGGCCTGCCGGTCACGGACCACGACTGGGTGGTGGTGGGCGCGACGCCCGAGGCCCTGACGGCGCAGGGCTTTTTGCCGGTCGGCAAGGACTTTCCGGTGTTTTTGCACCCGCAGACCCGCGAGGAATACGCGCTGGCGCGCACCGAGCGCAACAGCGCGCGCGGCTACCGCGGGTTCGAGGTCTATGCCGCGCCCGAGGTGACGCTGGAGCAGGACCTGGCGCGGCGCGACCTCACTATCAATTCAATAGCTGCCCCCGCCCACCCGGAAAGCGCAAACGGCCTTTTTGAGCCTGATTTTGACGCATTGGTCGATCCCTACGGCGGCCAGCGCGACTTGAAGGCCAGGGTGCTGCGCCATGTCACCGACGCCTTTCGCGAAGACCCGGTGCGCATCCTGCGGCTGGCCCGGTTTGCCGCGCGGTTCGCCGATTTCTCCATCGCGCCCGAAACGCTGGCGATGATGCGCGAAATGGTGGCCGATGGCGAAGTCGATGCCCTGGTACCCGAGCGCATCTGGCAGGAACTGGCGCGCGGCCTGATGGAGCCCAAGCCCTCGCGCATGCTGGAAGTGCTGCGCGATTGCGGCGCCCTGCAGCACCTGCTGCCCGAAGTGGCCCGGCTGTGGGGCGTTCCGCAGCGCGCCGAATACCATCCCGAGGTCGACACCGGTATCCACCTGATGATGGTGCTGGACATGGCCGCGCAACTTGGCGCGCCGCTGCCGGTGCGCTTTGCCTGCCTGTGCCACGACCTGGGCAAGGGAACGACGCGGGCCGATGTGCTGCCGCGCCATATCGGCCACGAGGAGCGCAGCGCCCGGCTGCTCAAGGGCGTGTGCCAGCGCCTGCGCGTGCCTGGCGAGTGCCGCGAGATCGCCGACGTGGTGGCGCGCGAGCACGGCAACCTGCACCGCAGCGGCGAACTCAGCCCTGCCGCCGTGGTGCGTCTGCTGGAGCGCTGCGACGCGTTTCGCAAGCCGCAGCGGTTTGCCGACATCCTGCTGGCCTGCGAATGCGATGCCCGCGGCCGGCTGGGGCTGGAACAAACGCCCTACCCGCAGCGGCCCCGGCTGATGCAGGCGCTGGCCGCCGCCCAGGGCGTGGCAACGGACCAGGTGGCGGCCCAGGCCATGCAAGCCGGCCAGAGCGGCCCGAGGATCGGCGAGTGGATACACCGGGCGCGGGTGGAGGCCGTCAGGCAGAGCGCGGTTGTTGCCGCTGCGCCTGCGCCATCGGCCTGACACCTCAGGAAACGATGTAGGCCGCTGCAGCTGTCGAAAACAGCTTGCCGTCGGCGCCCAGGAATTCCATGCGGGTGCTGGCCACGCGCGAGCCCAGCCGCAGCACTTCGGCGCGCAGCTCGAAATGCTCGCTGATGCCGGGCCGCAGGTAGTCCACGCGCAGGTCGATCGTGCCGAGCTTGTAGAAGCGCTGCAGGCGCTGCGCCGGCGTTTCGTCCATGTGCCGAGCGCCGATGGCCGCCATCACCGCCAGACCGCCCATGGCGTCCAGCCCGGCGCTGATGACCCCGCCATGGATGCGGTTGTAGGCCGGGTGGCCGATGAGTTCGGGCCGCATGTCGATGCGGCCGGTGACCCGGTCGGCCTTGAGCGAGGTGATCTGCAGGCCCAGCAGCTGGTTGAAGACGATTTTTTCCTCGAAGATGGCCTTGAGTCCGGTGATGAACTCTTCTTCGAACTCGGGCACGGGCGCTGGATGGATCAGGTGTTTGGTCATGGCCTGCATTGTCCGCGAGCCCCTGCATGAGCGCGCGGGCGGGCAAGGCCGCCCGGCCGGAAATGGCCAGGCGCCAACAAAAACGGCACCCGAAGGTGCCGCCGTGAACTGCCGGGGCGTTGAAGGCCCGGGCACTGGATCGGTGCTTACTCGGCTTTTTGGACCGTGGCGGACAGCGAGGAAATGTTGGACTCGACCAGTTGCGCGGCCTGCTTGGCGCTTTTCTGGGCGGTTTCCACGGCATTGTTGCCGGCGGTGATGGCGGACTTGATGACCGCCACGGCGGCTTCGGAACCGGCCGGTGCATTCTTCAGCGAGGTTTCCAGCAGTTCCGTGACCGTTTTTTGCGACTCAGCGCTGGCCGACTCGAACACCTTGGTGAAATCGGCGCTGCTGCCGGACACGATGTCATACAGGTGGCGGCTGTACGATACGGCCTTTTCAGCCATGGGCTTGACCAGGCCGGACTGCAGCGTCAGCAGGGCCTGGGCATCCTTGACTTCGGTCAGGGCTTGCAGGTGGCTGATGGACTCGCCGAGCAGGGCCTTGGAAGCGGCCATGTTCAACTCGATCAGCTTTTCAAAGCTGGCGAAGGCTTTTTCCGACAAGCCGGAAAAGGCTTCGACGTTCGATTTCTGGGTGGCGATCAGCTGGTCGTTGGTGAAGTTCATGGTGGCTCCTTGAGGTTGCGTTGAAAAATGTTGCAGTGCAGCAATTACACCACCGCTGATTCCTGATTGCAAGAAAGTCCCATCATTGCGCTTGGGTTTAGGTAGAAACCCCAATTTTTGTGGCTGGCGCTGGCTTGAAGGAGCCATGTCGCCGCGCTTCGGCTTGCGCCGCCACGGACCGCGCAAGCTGCTGCGTTATAGTGATTCGATGACCGCAGGCATGCGTTACCAAACCCCTGGCATCCCGAGGCCTGCCGCCTGCAAAAGGTCGGGATCTGGCCGGAATCGTTCCGTGGCGGGCCATGCTGCATGATTTCCTGAGCCAGTGGGGGCTGACGGTTCATGGCCTGGTGACGCTGGCGGGCCTGGTGGTCTACGTCATCGCCTCGCACACCCGGCGCCAGCGCAGGCACCCGTCGGCCGCCATTGCCTGGGTGGTGTCGCTCGCGCTGATGCCCTACCTGGCGCTGCCGCTGTACCTGTTGTTCGGCAGCCGCAAGGTGACGCGCGGCCCGCTGCTGCGCTACACGCCCGCCCAGCCGGTCAACGCAACCCCGTCGAATGCGCCGGGGTACCGGTTCCAGCAGCTGGCGGCCGCCATGGGCCTGCCGCGCGCTGCGTCGTACGAGCAGCTGGCCATCCACCAGGACGGCAGGGAAGCGCTTAGCGCGCTTCGCAGCGTGCTGCTGGAGGCCAGGGAAACGCTCGACCTCTGCACCTTCCTGCTGGGCCGGGATGCCCTGGGCCAGGAAGTTGGCGAGCTGCTGATGCGCCAGGCGCGCAGCGGCGTTCGGGTCCGCCTGCTGGTCGACGGCATCGGCGTGTACCTGGGCGGGCGGCCCGACCTCAAGCCGCTGTCGGCGGCCGGCGTGCGGGTGGTGCTGTTCGTTTCGCCTTTTCGCTCGCCGCTGCCCGGCCGCACCAACCTGCGCAATCACCGCAAGATGGTGATTGCCGATGGCCGGCGCATGTGGTCCGGGGGGCGCAACCTGGCGGCCGAATACTTTGCCGGCGACGCGGCCAGCCAGCCGCAAAAAACGCCCTGGATCGACCTGAGCTTTGACTTTCGCGGTGATCTGGCGCGGCAGGCGCAGCAGCGCTTTGACCTGGACTGGGGATTTGCCACGCAGGCGGTGCCGCCGGCGCTGCCACCGCCCGCGCCGGCCGGGCCGGCCGCCGGCATGGCGGGTGCGCAGCTGATTGCCAGCGGCCCCGACCAGGCAGAGGACACGCTGTATTCGCTGCTGATCGCCAGCTGCTTCACGGCGCGCAACCGCATCCTGATCATCACGCCCTACTTTGTGCCCGATGCTACGTTGCTGATGGCGCTGACGCTGGCCGCCCGGCGCGGCGTGGCCGTTGACCTGGTGCTGCCGCGCCGCTCCAACCACCGGCTGGCCGACCTGGCGCGGCCCGCCGCCCTGCGCGAGATGGCCGCCGCAGGCGCCAGCGTGTGGCTGGTCGATGACATGGTCCATGCCAAGGCGGTCGTCATCGACACGGAGCTGGCGCTGGCCGGGTCGGCCAACCTGGACGAGCGCAGCCTGTTCCTGAACTACGAGTTGATGATCGCCTTTTTCAGGCCCGCCGACGTGCATCGCTTTGCCTGCTGGATGCAGCAGCAGCGCGCCACGGCCAGGCTGTACCGGGTCAAAGCCCCGAGTCCGATGGTCGAGTTCTCAGAAGGCCTGATCCGCTGGCTGGCGTTTCAGCTCTGAGGAGCGCGCTGCGCAGTCAAGCCCTGCCCGGCCGGTACTGTCACCGGATGCGCAAGGGTGCGAATGACTTCACCAGATCGTCGAGCGCCTTCAGCTGCGCAAGGAAAGGCTCCAGCTGGTCCAGCGGCAAGGCGCTCGGGCCGTCGCACTTGGCGTTATCGGGGTCGGGATGCGCCTCCAGAAACAGGCCGGCCAGCCCGACCGCCAGGCCGGCGCGGGCCAGTTCGGCCACCTGTTGGCGACGCCCGCCGGACGCCGCGCCTCCGGGGTCGCGCTGCTGCAGTGCGTGGGTGACATCAAAAATGATCGGCAGGTCATTGCACACCTTTTTCATCACGCCAAAGCCCAGCATGTCCACCACCAGGTTGTCGTAACCGAAGCAGGTGCCCCGGTCGCACAGGATCAGCTGGTCGTTGCCGGCTTCCCTGAACTTTTCGACGATATTGGCCACCTGGCTGGGGCTGAGGAACTG
>JAQGMN010000304.1 GCA_028292345.1 Polaromonas sp.
GAAGTGCTTGAATTGGCCGGGCCGGGTTGCGCGGGATCAATCGATGCGGCCGCTGCCCTGCTGATGGCGCGGGGCGTGCGCAATGTGCTGGTCACGCTCGGCCCGGCCGGTTGCCGGCTTTACCAGCCCGGCGAGGCACCCGTCGATCTGGCGGGCCGCGCCATGCCGGTGGCCGACACCATCGGCGCCGGGGACACCTTTACCGGCACGTTGGCCGCCGCCCTTGCGCGCGGCGAAACGCTGCCCGCGGCGATGCAATCGGCCAACGCCGCCGCCGCGCTGTCGGTGACGCGGCACGGCGCCATCACCGGCATGCCGACCCGGGAAGCGGTGGCCGCCCTGCTGGCTTGACCCGGACTTGCGGACCGTTCAAGCCTTGCGTGTCAGCTTTCGGTTTCAGCCTTTTTGAGGATGGCGTAAAGCTGGTCCTTGAGCTGCAGCTTTTCCTTCTTCAGGACTTCGATCTCGTCGGAAGTTCCGGGCTCGATGCGCGACTCCATGTTCAGGATCTGCTGGTCCACGGCGTTGTGCTCGTCGAACAGCCGGGTGAAATGGGCGTCGCTGGTTTTCAGTTGCGTGATGAGGTCGCGGTATTCGGGAAACATGGATAAAAACTCCTGATAAAAACAACCCGCGCCCGGCCCATTGAAAGGCAGGGCCGAAAGCGCGAGGTCAAGCCACTATAAGCCGCCGCCGGGCGTGCGCCCGCAGTGCTTGTTCCCGTCTGCATGAAGGGCGATCGCTGGCAATTTTCAGACGGGCGCCTTCCCCATGCCGAGCAGGCGCATGGCATTGCCCTTCAGGATGCCGGGCATCACCTCGGGCTTGAATCCCGCGTCCTCGAAGTCCTTCATCCAGCGGTCGGGCGTGATCAGCGGGTAGTCGGAGCCGAACAGGATGCGGTCCTTGAGCAGCGTGTTGGCGTACTGCACCAGCTGCTTGGGGAAATACTTCGGGCTCCAGCCGGAGAGGTCGATCCACACGTTGGGCTTGTGCGTGGCCACCGACAGCGCCTCGTCCTGCCACGGAAAGCTCGGATGCGCCATGACGATCTGCATGTCCGGAAAATCGATGGCCACGTCGTCCAGGTGCATCGGGTTGCTGTATTCGAGCCGCAGGCCGCCGCCGCAGCGCATGCCCGAGCCGATGCCGCTGTGCCCGGTGTGAAAGATCGTCGGCAGCCCGTAGGCGTTGATCACCTCGTAGATCGGCCAGGCCATCTTGTCGTAGGGGTGGTAGCCCTGCACCGTGGGATGGAACTTGAAGCCCTTCACGCCATGCTCCTTGATCAGCCGCTCGGCCTCGCGCGCGCCCATCTTTCCCTTGTGCGGGTCAATGCTGGCAAAGGCCATCATCATGTCGCTGTTGGCCTTGGCCGCCTCGGCAATCTCCTCGTTGGGAATGCGCCGGCGGCCCATCTGCGTTTCCGCATCGACCGTGAACATCACCAGGCCGATGTGGCGCTCGCGGTAATACGCAATGGTTTCGGCGATAGTGGGCCGGCGGGCATTGCGGAAGTACTTGTCGGCGGCGCGGTCGTATTCCTCGCCATAGTTGTCGAAAGGATTCCAGCAGCTCACCTCGGCATGCGTGTGGATGTCCACGGCAATCAGCTTGTCAAAGTCCATTTTGTGTCTCCGTTGATCTGAAGTGTGGGCCGATCCGCGGGGGCCGGGATCAGGGTAAACACCCGGAAAAAGCCGCTGCGGATTGCTTGAATTGCTTATATTTTATAAGCATAATTTATCCAGCAAGGAAAAGCAACCATGACCCACACAGACATTCAACTCGATATTTGCGGCGATGAACAGGAAGTCGCCGTGGTCCGCCTGACGCGCGGCGCCAAGCGCAATGCGCTGTCCGACAGCCTGGTGCTGGCGCTGCGCGACATCTTCGAGCAGCTGCCGCCCACCGTGCGCGCCGCGGTGATCGACGGCGAAGGCCCGCATTTTTGCGCCGGCCTGGACCTGAGCGAGCTGCAGGAGCGCGATGCCGGCGCCGGCCTGCACCATTCGCGCATGTGGCATGCCGCGCTGGAGCGGGTGCAGTACGGCCCGGTGCCGGTGGTGGCCGCGCTGCATGGCGCGGTGGTCGGCGGCGGCCTGGAACTGGCCAGCGCCTGCCATATCCGCGTGGCCGACGACACCACCTTCTATGCCCTGCCCGAAGGCTCGCGCGGCATTTTTGTCGGCGGCGGCGGCGCGGTGCGCATTCCGCGCCTGATCGGCGCGGCGCGCATGGCCGACATGATGCTGACCGGCCGGGTCTACGACGCGCAGGAGGGCGAGCGCATCGGCCTGGCGCAGTACCTGGTGCCCGCCGGCACGGCTTTCGACAAGGCGCTGGCGCTGGCCAAGCGCATCGCGCAAAACGCGCCGCTGACCAACTATGCGCTGGTGCATGCGCTGCCGCGCATTGCCGAGCAGCCGGCCGACCAGGGCTACCTGACCGAGGCGCTGATGGCCGCCATTGCCCAGAGCGCGCCCGAAGCCAAGCAGCGGGTGCGCGCCTTCCTCGACGGCAAGGCCGCCAAGGTGCGCAAGCAGGACTGAGCCTGCGGCCGCCCTTTTTTCGCCGTTCCCGTCGTTCTCCCTGCCCTTCACGCCAGCACCGGACCCCCCATGAGCGCCCTGCCCCCCCCACCTCCCCGCTACCGGCCTGTCAACTTTGGCGTCACCCGTCTCACGCTGCGCGAGGGCGAGCCGGGTGTGCGCTACCTGCAGGCCGAGCTGCCACTGGGCGCCTTCGCCCGGCGCGTGACCGACTACCTCGTGCACTGGGCCGAGGCCACGCCCGAGCGCAGTTTTCTCGCCCGGCGCGTACAGCGGGCCGACGGCAGCACCGGCGAGTGGCAGCACCTCACCTATGCCCAGGCGCTCGATGCGGCGCGCAGCATCGGCCAGGCGCTGCTGGACAAGGGCCTGAACGCCGAGCGGCCGGTGCTGGTGCTGAGCGAAAATTCGCTGGAGCATGCGCTGCTGGCGCTGGGCTGCATGTATGCCGGCGTGCCCTACTGCCCGCTGTCGCCCGCCTATGCCACCGTCAGCCAGGGCTACGACAAGCTGCGCCACGCCATCGACACGCTCACGCCCGGC
This sequence comes from Polaromonas sp., assembly GCA_028292345.1. GTDB lineage: Bacteria > Pseudomonadota > Gammaproteobacteria > Burkholderiales > Burkholderiaceae_C > Polaromonas. The sequence goes on from JAQGMN010000304.1 coordinate 3,096, forward strand.
CTGGTGTTTGCCAGCGACGCCGCGCGCTTTGGCCGCGCCATCGCCGCCACCGTGGCGCCCGGCGTGGAAGTGGTGCTGGCCCAGGGCGCGCTCGAAGGGCGCGACACCACCGATTTTCAAAGCCTGCGCGCCACCCCGGCCACGCCGGCGGTGGACGCGGCCATGCATGCCACCGGCCCGGGCACCATCGTGAAGTTCCTGTTCACCAGCGGCTCGACCAAGATGCCCAAGCCGGTCATCAACACCCAGCGCATGTGGTGCGCCAACCTGCAGCAGATCACGCTGTCGCTGCCGGTGCTGGCCGAGGCGCCCTTGGTGCTGGTGGACTGGCTGCCGTGGAACCACACCTTCGGCGGCAACCACAACGTCGGCATCACGCTGCAGCACGGCGGCACGCTCTACATTGACGACGGCAAGCCGACCGCCGCGCACATTGGCGAGACGCTGCGCAACCTGCGCGAGATCGCGCCCACGGTGTATTTCAACGTGCCCACCGGCTTCGAGATGATTGCCGAGGCGATGAAAACTGATGCCCGGCTGCGCAGCACGCTGCTGTCGCGGGTGCGCATGTTCTTCTATTCGGGGGCCGGCCTGGCCCAGCCGGTCTGGGACAGCCTGCATGCCACGCAGGAAGCGGCCATTGGCGAGCGCATCGTGATGGCCACCGGCCTGGGCATGACCGAATCGGCGCCCTCGGCCATGTTCTGCAACAGCCCGGACGTGCGCTCGGGCCACATCGGCGCGCCGGTGCCGGGCATGGTGCTGAAATTGGTGGACATGGACGGCAAGACCGAGGTGCGCTACCGCGGCCCGAACATCACGCCGGGCTACTGGCGCTCGGACGCGGCCACGCGCGATGCCTTCGACGACGAAGGCTACCTGTGCACCGGCGACGCGGTGAAGTGGATCGACGAGGGCGACATCCACCGTGGCCTGGCTTTCGACGGCCGCATTGCCGAGGACTTCAAGCTTGCCACCGGCACCTTCGTCAGCGTCGGGCCGATGCGCGCCAAAATCATCGTGGCCGGCGCGCCCTATGTCCAGGATGCGGTGATCACCGGCCTGAACATGAAGGAAGTGGGCGCGCTGCTGTTTGCCTCGCCGGCCTGCCGCGAGGTCAGCGGCCTGGGGCCGGAGGCGCCCTGGGCCGACGTGCTGGCCAGCAGCGGCGTGCGCCAGCGCATCGAGGCCGTGCTGGGCCAGCTGGCCAGCCAGGCCACCGGCAGCGCCAGCCGCGTGGCCCGCGCCCTCCTGATGGCCGAGCCGCCGTCGCTGGACAAGGGCGAGATCACCGACAAGGGCTCGATCAACCAACGCGCCGTGCTCAAGCACCGCGACGCGCTGGTGCAGGCACTGCACGACGGCACCGCGCCCGGCATCCTCACCCCCGGCGCCTGAACCCCTTTCACCTGAAGGACACAGCATGCGGATTCAAGGACAAGCGGCCCTCGTGACCGGCGGCGCCTCGGGCCTGGGCGAGGCCACCGCCCGCGAACTGGCCCGGCTGGGCGCCCGGGTGGCGGTGCTGGACCGCAACGCGGCCCTGGCCGAAAGCGTGGCGGCCGACATCGGCGGCATCGCCTGCGCCTGCGACATCACCGATGCCGACAGCGTGGCGGCCGCGCTCGACCAGGCCGAGTCGGCCCATGGCCCGGCGCGCATCCTGATGAATGTGGCGGGCATCGGCGGCGCCCGCCGCATCGTCGGCCGGGACGGCAGCCCGGCGCCGCTGGAGGACTTTGCCCGGGTCGTCGGCGTCAACCTGATCGGCAGCTACAACATGAGCCGGCTGTTTGCCGCGCGCTGCGTCCGGCTCGATGCGCTGGACGGCGGCGAAAGGGGCGTGATGGTGTTCACCGCTTCGGTCGCGGCCTTCGACGGGCAGATCGGCCAGCAGGCCTACAGCGCCTCCAAGGGCGGCCTGGTCGGCATGACGCTGCCGATGGCACGCGACCTCGCGCAGCACGCCATCCGCGTGTGCACCGTGGCGCCGGGCCTGTTCGCCACGCCGCTGCTGCTGGAGCTGCCCGAAGCCGTGCAGCACTCGCTGGCCGCGTCGATTCCTTTCCCGCCGCGCCTGGGTAAGCCCTCGGAGTTTGCCGAGCTGGCCTGTCATATCGTCACCAACGGCCATCTCAACGGCGAAGTGATCCGGCTCGACGGCGCGCTGCGCATGGCGCCACGCTGATCCACCGGCAGGAACGACAACAACGACAAGACGAGGAGACCGCATGAAGAACACACGCCGCCTAGACACGCGACTGGGCACGCCACTGAGCAAGGTACTGAGCGCGGGTGTGCTGGCGTTCTGCGCCTTCGGTGCCGCCCGCGCCGACATTACGATCG
>JAQGMN010000327.1 GCA_028292345.1 Polaromonas sp.
GGAAGAAATTCACCGGGAGCCCCGGCACGTCGACCGGCATCGACAGCACGCAGCCTGAATCGGGCCAGCGCTGCAGTTCATCCACGGGCCGGTTCTGGCGGGCGGTCGTCAGGTAGAGCGTGCGCAGGCCGGCGCCGCCAAAGCACGGCATGGTCGGGCATTGGGCCGGCACGGCGAACTCGGCCAGCACCTCGCCGGCGGGCGACAGCTTGAGCAGCCGTCCGCCCTCGTACATGGCAACGTAGTAATTCCCCTGCACATCGACCGCCGCGCCATCGGGCCGCCCCCCGTAGCCCGGCATGCCGGGCTGCCAGCCGGCGGGCTTGGCCGCAAACCGGTGGAAGACGCGCTCATGGCGCAACCGATTGCTGTCGGCATCCCAGTCCCAGGCGCGGATGGCATGGCTCGGGGTGTCGGTCCAGTAGAGCGTGGCCGCATCGGGCGACCAGGCCAGGCCGTTGGCCGTGGTGGCATGGCCGGCCTTGGTTTCGAGGACGGGCGCGCGGCCCGCCCGGCCGTCGAGGCAGAAAAGCTGCGCGCGGGCGGCGTCGCGCGGCTCGTAAATGGTGCCGGCCCAGAACCGGCCCAGCGGGTCGGCCTTGCCGTCGTTGAAGCGCATGGTGGCCGCATCGTGCAGCGCGGGCGCCAGCAGCGCCAGCGCGCCGCCCCAGTGCCGGGCGCGGTAGATGCCGTCCCGCAGGGCAATGACCAGGCCGGCATTCAGGCCATTGCTGCGCGCCGGCGCGATGCAGCCGGGTTCGGACGGCAGCGTCCAGCGCTCGACAATGCCGGCCGAAACCGTTGACCGGCAGACCTGCCGGGCCGCAATGTCCACCCAGTACAGGCGCTGCTCGTCCGGGTGCCAGAACGGCGATTCGCCCAGTTCGCTGGGCTGTGAAATGGCGGTTTGCCAGGGCATGCGTTTCTCCTTGGTGCCGTGCGGTTCGTCCAAGGGGAAATCCGCCACGCATGCGACTGTAGCGGCAAAAAAAACAGCCCGCTGGCTTGACGCCAGCGGGCCGAACTTCCCTCGGAGACTTCTGTCAGCTTGTCAGGCCGCCTTTAGCGGTTGTAGGCGGTTTCGCCGTGCGCCGTGATGTCCAGGCCTTCGCGCTCGTCCTCTTCGGTGACGCGCAGGCCGATGGTCAGGTCAACGATCTTGTAGGCGATGAAGGACACGACGCCCGACCACACGATGGTGATCAGGACGGCCTTGGCCTGGATCCAGACCTGCGACACGATGGAATAGTCGGCAGGCGCCACCATGGCCACGGTCACCCAGTCGGCGACAAAGCCAGGACCGCCCAGGGCCGGCGAATTGAACACACCGGTCAGCAAGGCGCCGACGATGCCGCCCACGCCATGCACGCCGAACACGTCGAGCGAGTCGTCGGCGCCGAGCAGCTTCTTCAGGCCATGCACGCCCCAGAGGCAGGCAAAACCGGCGATGAAACCAATCACCAGCCCGCCGCCGATGCCGACGTTGCCGGCGGCGGGGGTGATGGCGACCAGGCCGGCCACGGCGCCGGACGCGGCGCCCAGCATCGAGGCCTTGCCGCGCATCAGCGCCTCACCCAGGCACCAGGCCAGCACGGCGGCGGCGGTGGCGCCCAGCGTGTTGATGAAGGCCAGGGCGGCAAAGCCGTTGGCTTCGAGTGCGGAGCCGGCGTTGAAACCGAACCAGCCCACCCACAGCAGCGAGGCGCCGACCATCGTCAGCGTCAGGCTGTGCGGTGCCATGGCTTCCTTGCCGTAGCCGATGCGCTTGCCGACCATGAAGGCGCCGACCAGGCCGGCCACGGCCGCATTGATGTGCACCACGGTGCCGCCGGCAAAGTCCAGCGCGCCGGACTGCCAGATGTAGCCGGCCTTGCCGGTCATGGCGTCCACCACTTCGGCGCTGGTGTAGGCGTCCGGGCCCATCCAGAACCAGACCATGTGGGCCATCGGCGCATAGCTGAAGGTGAACCAGATCACCATGAACAGCAGCACGGCGGAGAACTTGATGCGCTCGGCAAAGGCGCCGACGATCAGGCAGCAGGTGATGCCGGCAAAGGTGGCCTGGAAGGCGGCGAACACGATCTCGGGAATCACCACGCCCTTGCTGAAGGTCGCCGCATTGGCGAAGGTGCCCGCGGCGTTGTCCCAGATGCCCTTCATGAACAGCCGGTCAAAGCCGCCGATGAAGGCGCTGCCCTCGGTGAAGGCCAGGCTGTAGCCGTAGATGAACCAGAGCACGACGATCAGCGAGAACGTCACCATGACCTGCATCAGCACCGACAGCATGTTCTTGCTGCGCACCAGGCCGCCGTAGAACATGGCCAGGCCGGGCACGACCATCAGGATCACCAGGATGGTCGAGACCATCATCCAGGCGGTGTCGCCCTTGTTGGGCACGGGGGCCGGCGCGGCGGCGGCATCGGCGGCCGGAGCAGGGGCGGCGGCGGCAGGCGCCGCAGCAGGTGCAGCGGCCGGAGCGGGAGCAGAAGCGGCAGCGCTTGCGGCAGGCGCTTCGGCCGGGGCCTGCGCCAGGGCAATGGCACCGGAACCCAGCAGGCTCAATCCCAGCAGCAGGGAAGCAATCAGTTTTTTCATGGAATGTTTCTCTTTTTTTTCAGGGGTGGGGTCAGAGGGCTTCCTTGCCGGTTTCGCCGGTGCGGATGCGCACGACCTGCTCCAGGTCGTACACAAACACCTTGCCGTCGCCGATCTTGCCGGTGCGGGCGGAGGTCTCGATGGCTTCGATCACGCGTTCCACCAGGTCATCGGACACGGCCGCCTCGATCTTGACCTTGGGCAGGAAATCGACCACGTATTCAGCGCCCCGGTACAGCTCGGTATGGCCTTTCTGACGGCCGAAGCCCTTGACTTCGGTCACGGTGATGCCCTGCACGCCCATGCCGGAAAGGGCTTCGCGCACCTCGTCCAGCTTGAACGGTTTGATGATGGCAGTGACGAGTTTCATTTCAGTTTTCCTCCAGGATGAATGACGGGGCAGCAGTCCGGTTGGCGCTGCCCGCGCATTACAGGGTTTTTGTAGGCATCAAGTCCAGCGTGTTCTTGGTGCGAAAGCGGCCGCTATCAACGAGGGTGACGACGATTGGTTTCATGGAATCCCCGAAAATTTTAAAAATGGGCGGAACTCCTTTAGCAGGGACCGTGCCAGCTATTTTTGCGCCGCCTGCGTGCGCCCGGCTGATTTCATGAGCCTCCGGGTTACGCTAGAGGCTTACAAGCTGTTACGCACCACTTTGATGCACTCGCAGCGCACAACTTTGATGCATTCATCAGAAAGTCACCGAATGAGCCTGTCTTTAGTGCACAGCCGTGCCTTGTTGGGGCTTGAAGCACGTCCGGTGTGCGTTGAAGTGCACCTGGCCAATGGCCTGCCGAGCTTCACGCTGGTCGGGCTGGCCGATACCGAGGTCAAGGAAGCGCGCGAGCGGGTGCGCTCGGCCATCCAGAATGCCGGGCTGGAATTCCCGGGCAACAAGCGCATCACGGTGAACCTGGCGCCCGCCGACCTACCCAAGGACTCGGGCCGGTTCGACCTGCCGATCGCGCTGGGCATTCTGGCGGCCAGCGGCCAGATCGACGCACGCAAGCTGGCCGGTTTTGAATTTGCCGGCGAGCTGTCGCTGGGCGGCGACCTGCGGCCGGTGCGCGGTTCGCTGGCCATGAGCCTGGCGATTGCCAAGCCCGTGCGCGGCGCGCCGCTTCCCCTGCCCCGGCTGGTGCTGCCCGAAGGCAGCGCGCAGGAAGCGGCGCTGGTGCCGCAGGCCGAGGTGTACCGCGCGCAGCACCTGCTCGACGTGGTCAGGCAGTTCTTGCCGGGCGATGGCGTGCCCGAAGCAGCGGAGGGCTGGATGCGGGTGGCCTCCAGCGCGCCTTCGCGGCAGCCCGCCTATCCGGACCTGGCCGATGTCAAGGGCCAGGCCGCCGCCCGCCGCGCGCTGGAAATCGCGGCGGCGGGCGGCCACAGCATCCTGATGGTCGGCAGCCCCGGTTCGGGCAAGTCGATGCTGGCGCAGCGCTTTGCCGGTCTGCTGCCGCCCATGACGACCGACGAAGCGCTGGAAACCGCCGCCGTCGCCTCGCTGGGCGGGCGCTTCACGCTGGACCACTGGGCCGTGCGGCCGACCTGCGCGCCGCACCACACGGCGAGTGCGGTCGCGCTGGTGGGCGGCGGCTCGCCGCCGCGCCCGGGCGAGATTTCGCTGGCGCACCGCGGCGTGCTGTTCCTCGATGAGCTGCCCGAATTTCCCCGCGCCGCGCTCGAAGCCCTGCGCGAACCGCTGGAGACGGGCCACATCACCATTTCCCGCGCCGCGCAGCGCGCCGAATTCCCGGCGCGCTTTCAGCTGATTGCCGCCATGAACCCCTGCCCCTGCGGCTACCTGGGCTCCAGCCTGCGCGCCTGCCGCTGCTCGCCCGACCTCGTGGCGCGCTACCAGGGCAAGCTGAGCGGGCCGCTGCTCGACCGCATCGACCTGCATGTGGAAGTCGGCAGCCTGGCCGCCGACGAGCTGGTGAACGCGCCGCCGGGCGAATCCACCGAGGCGGTGCGCAGCCGGGTGGCCCAGGCCCGGGAACGCGCGATGGCCCGGCAGGGCAGCGCCAACCAGGCCCTGAGCGGCCAGGCCATCGATGCGCAATGCCAGATGGACCCGGCAGCGGCCAAGTTCCTCAATGTGGCGGCGACGCGCCTGGGCTGGTCGGGCCGGGGCATCCACCGCTGCCTGAAGGTCGCGCGCACCATTGCCGACCTGGCCGGCGCTGGCGCGGTGCAGGTCACGCATGTGGCCGAGGCGGTGCAGTACCGGCGCGCGCTGAAGGCCGCGCACTGAAGGCGCCCTGACGCCGTTAAAGGTTGGGTGCCAGCAGCCTGGCCAGGTCTTCGGCCCGGGCGCCGCGCCGCCTGGCCAGGTCCTGCAGCTGATCGTCGCCAATCTTGCCGACGCTGAAGTAGGTGCTTTGCGGATGGCTCAGGTAAAAGCCGCTGACGCTGGCGGCCGGCGTCATCGCCAGGCTTTCGGTCAGGGCCATGCCGATGTCCTCGGCCTTGAGCAATTCGAACATGTCCTTTTTCACGCTGTGGTCCGGGCAGGCCGGGTAGCCGGGCGCGGGGCGGATGCCCTGGTATTTTTCGGC
>JAQGMN010000338.1 GCA_028292345.1 Polaromonas sp.
CGGAATTTTCTCCATGATCCGGCCCACGATCCGGTCGGCGGAAAAGCCTTCGGACAGCGCCTCATACGACAGCACCAGCCGGTGGCGCAGCACGTCGGGGATCAGGTCGGTCATGTCCTCGGGCAGCGCATAGCTGCGGCCGCGCAGCATGGCCAGCGCGCGCGCGCCTTCGGTCAGGTTGATGGTGGCGCGCGGGCTGGCGCCGAAGGTGATGAAACGGGTCAGCTCGTCCAGGCCGTGCCGGCCCGGGTTGCGGGTGCTTGAGACCAGCCGCACCGCGTACTGCACCAGCGACGGATCGACATAGATGCGCCTGCATTCGGCCTGCAGCGCCGCCAGCTGCTCGGTCGTGGCCACGGCCGCCACGCTGACCGCCGGGCCGGTGACGCGCTGGACAATCACGAACTCTTCCTCGTCGGTCGGGTAGTCCACCATCACCTTCATCATGAAGCGGTCCACCTGCGCCTCGGGCAGCGGATAGGTGCCTTCGGTTTCGATGGGGTTTTGCGTCGCCATGACCAGAAAGGGCGCAGGCACCTTGTGGGTGATGCCGGCAATCGTCACCTGCCGCTCCTGCATCACTTCGAGCAACGCGCTCTGCACCTTGGCCGGGGCGCGGTTGATCTCGTCAGCCAGCAGCAGGTTGGTGAACACCGGACCCAGCGAGGTGCTGAAGTCGCCGGTCTTCTGGTTGTAGATGCGCGTGCCCACCAGGTCGGCCGGGACCAGGTCGGGCGTGAACTGGATGCGCTTGAACTGGCCGCGGATGGTTTCGGCCAGCGTCTTGATGGTCAGCGTCTTGGCCAGGCCGGGAACGCCTTCGACCAGCAAATGCCCCTGCGCCAGGATGGCGACCATGACGCGTTCCAGGAACCGGTCCTGCCCGACCACCACGCGCTTGACCTCGTAGAGGATCTGCTCCATCAGTTGCGCGGTATCGTGGCCGGCGGCAGCCGAATGCTCAAAAGGGTTCGAATCCATGGAAAAAAGCCTTTCAGGAATTTTCAAAAAGGATGCATGCCGGCGGCCGAGGCGGCATTTTCAATCGGCACGGCAAAACCGATGCCGACAAAGGAGCGCTGCCCGTTGGGGTTGTAGATGGCCGTCACGATGCCGATCACCTCGCCTTCCATGGTGACCAGCGGTCCGCCCGAGTTGCCGGGGTTGGCGGCGGCATCGAACTGGATCAGGTTGGTGATGGCCTGGTCGCCCTCGGGCGAGCGAAAGGTGCGCTTGAGCCCGGAAATCACGCCGCTGGAAGCCGAGGGGCCGATGCCGAACGGATAGCCCACCGCCACCACCCCGTCGCCGGGCGCCAGGTCGGCGGTCGAGCGCAGCGTGGCGGCGATCAGGTCATCGGGAATCTTGTGCGCCTGCAGCACCGCCAGGTCGTTCTCGGGCTGCACGCCGGTGACGCTGGCGGTGGTCTCCAGCCCGTCGGCAAAGGTGAGCTTGATGGTTTCCGCGCCCTGCACCACATGCAGGTTGGTCAGGATGATGCCCTTGTCCGTGATGGCGACGCCGGTGCCCACGCTGCGGCCGGTGTGCTCGTCGCCGTCCTGGTCCTTGGCCGGCTTGCCCAGCCCGACGACCCGCACGACCGACGGAATGATGGCCTCGTAGGCCTTCACCGCCGGCGAGGGAAGCACCGTCGTTTCCAGGGTCTTGAGCACGGCGGCGTTGATGTCCTTCTGGGTCAGCTTGCGGCCAGGGGGCTGGAGCGAGAAAAACAGGCTGATCGCCAGCAGCAGGGCCAGCAGCCCCACCACCGACCACAGCAGGTGGATGTTGTGGACCGACAGGTGGCGCATGAGCCACGCAGCCTGCCCAGGCGCTTTGTCCTGAGGCGCCCGGGCTGGCTCGGCGCCGCCACTTTCTGCCGGTCCCGGCACGGGACGCTGGCGTTGGGTACTACTGTAGAGGGCAGGCCTGCGCATCCGTTCACCTGTGGGGTTGTGTCAAAAACCGGCGGGACAAGGAATGCACCGTATCATGATTTCTGCTTTGCTGCACATGCTCAAAGCGGCTTCGGGCTTTGCTGAAACAACCGCTTTCGGTTTGTTTCAACTGGTCTCAGGCGCGGCCGGTTGGCGCGCCGGCACTGTTGCCATGCACCGCCCGGGCAACCAAAGCACGGGCGGGGCGCCTTGGCGCATGCGGTCTTTCGCCTTGGAAAGGCAGGGCCTGTGCCGGCTTCATTTGTATGTCAATATGCCAATTCCAAGCGACGCCTTTCCCTTGCCATCACCTTCATGACCTTCTGGATCGACACGCATTGCCATCTTGACGCCGCCGAGTTTTCCCCCGACCTGGGCGATGTGCGGGCGCGCGCTTCGGCCCAGGGCGTGGCGCATTGCGTGCTGCCGGCCGTGGCGGTGGGCAACTTCGCGGCGGTCCGGCTGCTGGCGCATCGTTTTTCGGACAGCTATGCGCTGGGCATTCACCCGCTGTGCGTGCCTGAAGCGCAGGACGCCGACCTGCAGGCGCTGGATGCGGAGCTGGGCCTTCGGCGAAACG
>JAQGMN010000371.1 GCA_028292345.1 Polaromonas sp.
CGCGACTGCGGCGCCAGGCTTGGCACGGCCGACTGCACCGGCTCGGAATGCTCGCAGGCCACGCGCGCCGGCAGGTCCGCCGGAAAAACGCCGTCGCGGCTGTCGAACCAGCTGAGCCGGAACGGCAGCGGCGCCAGCACCCGCGCCAGCGCATGGCCGACATGGCCGCCGCCGAACAGCGCCGCCGGCGTCAGGGCGGCGTCCAGCGACTGCGCCAGGGCCGGCAGGTCGCCGGCGCTGACGCGTTCAAGGTCCAGGTGCACCACGCCGCCGCAGCACTGGCCGAGCGACGGCCCGAGCGCAAACCGCAGTCGCATCGGAATGGCCTTGTCCGGGCCGGAGGGCGCGGCCGGTGCGGCCAGCAGCGCCCGCGCCCGCGCGATCGCCTCGAACTCCAGGTGGCCGCCGCCAATCGTGCCGGCCACCGCATCGGCAAACACGCCCATCCAGGCGCCGGCTTCGCGCGGCACCGAGCCCTGGGTCGAGGCGACACGCACCAGCACCGCCGGCTGGCGGGCCAGCAGGGCAAGAAAGTGTTCGGCACAATGGACGGAATGGCTGAAAATCATGAATGAAACGTCTTGATATGAAAATCATGCAAATGAACCACCGCACTGCCGGCGATTGGAGCTGCTGCCCATGATGCGCCCTGCCGGTGCCGGTGCTGTCGTCCGAATCACCTTACCCAACTACGCCCATGTCTGAATCCCAACCCCGCCGATTCTGGCTGATCCGATGGCTGTCAGGCGCCGCCGCGCTGGTGGTCAGCGCCTGCAAGCTGGCGCCGCCGATTCCCGGTTCTGCGCCGTCACAGCCGCCCGGCGTCGTCGGGCCGGTGCCGGGCAACCGGGGCTCGGCCCGGAATTCAGCGGCGGCGTCGCCCCGCGCCTACCGGGAAGACGGCGCCACCCACCTGTACGGGCTGAATGCCGAGCGCATCTACAAGGGCCGGCTGCCGCCGCTGCTGTACGCCGTGGGCGTGATGAATGTGGAGATCGACCGGACCGGCCGCGTGACCCGGCTGGACTGGATGCGGGCGCCGCGCCATGCGCCCGAAGTGATGGCGGAAATCGAACGCACCATCCGGCAGGCCTCGCCCTTCCCGGCGCCGGTGCGGCTGGGCAAGGTGGTCTACACCGACACCTGGCTGTGGCACAAGAGCGGCAAGTTCCAGCTGGACACGCTGACCGAAGGACAGGACTGAAGGCCCCCACGGTCGCTCACTTCGTGTAGCTCCCTGCCCCCCGAGGGGGCCGCTGCGCCTGCGGCCCGGCGAAGCCGGTTCCGCGGCCCCTTCTGGCGGAGAAGATACCCCCACGCTCCCCACTGCGTGTGGTTCGCTGCCCCCCGAGGGGGCGCTGCGCCTGCGGCCCGGCGAAGCCGGTTCCGCGGCCCCTGCTGGGTGGGAGGTGTCGCCCCGACGTTTGTTGAAAAGCCGCAGTTGGAGTCTTTCCCTTGCCCGCAGATGCGCGGGCTATTCGATCTTCAGGTTCTGCGTCTTCACCACGTTGCGCCAGGCGCGGTAGTCGGCTTCGATGAAATGGCCGAGCAGCGCGGGCGAGCCGGGGGCGGCTTCGACGGCATCGACCTTGAAGCGGGCCAGCACCTCGGGCAACGCCACCACCTTGTTGATGGCTGCGTTCAGTTGGTTGACGATGGCGGGCGGGGTGCCGGCCGGGGCCATCAGGGCAAAGTAGTTCACCACGTCGATGCCGGGCAGCCCGGCTTCGCCCATGCTGGGCACGTCCGGCAGCGCGCTGGAGCGTTTGGCGCTGGTCACCGCCAGCGGCTTGACGCTGCCGTTGCGGATGAAAGGCAGCAGGGCCGGAATGGTGCCGGTGACCAGCTGGATCTGCCCGCCGATCATGTCCAGGGTGGCGGGCGCCACGCCCCGGTAGGGAATGTGCGTGATGAAGGTGCCGGTGCGCGCCTTGAGCAGTTCGAGCACCAGGTGGTTCACGCCGCCGGCGCCGGCCGAGCCGTAGTTGAGCACGCCGGGTTGCCGCCGTGCCAGCGCGACCAGCTCCTGCATGTTGTTGGCCGGCAGCGCATTGTTGGCCGCCCAGACCAGCGGCCCGCTGGCGATCATGCCCACCGGCGTGAACTGGCGCAGCGGGTCGTAGTGGGCGCCGGGCACCGACGCCGCCACGGTGGTGAAGGGCGACGCGGCCAGCAGCAGCGTGTAGCCGTCGGCCGGGGCTTGCGCCACATACTGCGTGCCGATGGCCCCGGAGGCGCCCGCGCGGTTGTCGACGACAAAGGTCGCGTTCATGACCTCGCCGAGCTTTTGGGCCACCAGCCGCGCCATTCCGTCGGTGCCCGCGCCCGGGGCAAAGGGCACGACGATCCGCACCGCCCGCTCGGGGTAAATGGCCGCCTGCGTGGACGGCCCCTGCGCCAGCGCGGCCGGCAGCCACAGGCTGGCCGCGGCGGCGGCTGACAGCGCCAGCGCCTGGCGGCGGCGCAAAACGGCTTTTGGATCGAGAAGCATGTTGAAGCGAAAGAAGTTGCGAATAACCGGATTGTCGCCCCCGCGCATGACGGCTAGGTGACGGCGTGCGCCGGGCGGCTGCCGTCCCGCTTGCCGTGCAAAAACAAACATTTTTGATCCGCCTGAAGCCAAAAACCGCTGTCCGCCGGGCATGAAAGCCCGCGCATTTGCAGTACCCTTCGGTTTTATCCGCACCTGTTCAACAAAAAGACTGGAGACACCATGGACAAAGCCCTTTCCCCGGCCGAAGTGGCCCTGCGCGAAGCCGCCCGCGACTACCACCGCCTGCCCACGCGCGGCAAGATCTCGGTCAATGCCACCAAGCCGCTGTCCAACCAGCGCGACCTGTCGCTGGCCTATTCGCCCGGCGTGGCCTACCCGTGCCTGGACATCCAGGCCAATCCGGCGCTGGCGGCCGACTTCACCTCGCGCGGCAACCTGGTCGGCGTGATCACCAACGGCACCGCCGTGCTGGGCCTGGGCAACATCGGCCCGCTGGCGGCCAAGCCGGTGATGGAAGGCAAGGGGTGCCTGTTCAAGAAATTCGCCGGCATCGACGTGTTCGACATCGAACTGAACGAGAACGACCCCGACAAGCTGGTGGACATCATCGCCGCCATGGAGCCGACGCTGGGCGGCATCAACCTGGAAGACATCAAGGCGCCCGAGTGCTTCTACATCGAGAAAAAGCTGCGCGAGCGCATGAACATCCCGGTGTTCCACGACGACCAGCACGGCACGGCCATCATCTCGTCGGCGGCGCTGCTCAACGGGCTGGAGCTGGTCGGCAAGGAGATCGGCAGCGTGCGCGTGGCGGTCTCGGGCGCGGGCGCGGCGGCGCTGGCCTGCCTGGACGTGATGGTCGGGCTGGGCGTGCGCATCGAGAACATCTACGTCTGCGACTCCAAGGGCGTGATCTATGAAGGCCGGCCGGGCGGTTTTGACGAATCGAAGGCGCGCTATGCGCAAACCGGCAGCGAGCGCACCATGGCCGACGCGGTCAACGGCGCCGACGTGTTCCTGGGCTGCTCGGCGCCCGGCGTGCTGAGCCAGGACATGGTGAAGTCCATGGCCGACAAGCCGATCATCCTGGCGCTGGCCAACCCCGAGCCCGAGATCCGTCCCGAGCTGGCCAAGGAAGTGCGGCCCGACTGCATCATGGCCACCGGCCGCTCGGACTATCCGAACCAGGTCAACAACGTGCTGTGCTTTCCCTACATCTTCCGCGGCGCGCTCGACTGCGGCGCGAGCAAGATCACCGAGGAAATGAAGCTCGCCTGCGTGCGCGAGATCGCCAACCTGGCCAAGGCCGACATCAGCGAGGAAGTCGCCCGCGCCTATGCGGGGCAGGAGCTGTCCTTCGGCCCCGACTACCTGATCCCGACGCCGTTCGACTCGCGCCTGATCCTGCGCATCGCCCCGGCGGTGGCCCGGGCCGCCGAAGCCTCGGGCGTGGCGACGCGGCCGATCCAGGACATGGAAGCCTACCGCCAGAGCCTGACGCGCTTTGTCTATTCCACCGGCATGCTGATGCGGCCGGTGTTCGGCGCCGCCCGCGCCGCCAGCGCCAAGCGCGTGGCCTATGCCGAGGGCGAGGACGAGCGCGTGCTGCGCGCCGTGCAGCTGGCGCTGGACGACGGCATCGCCACGCCGATCCTGATCGGCCGCCCGGCCGTGATCGAAACCCGCATCCTGAAGGCCGGCCTGCGCATGCGCCTGGGCAAGGACGTGGAATGCGTGAATCCCGAGGACGATTCGCGCTTTCGCCAGTACTGGGAAACCTACCACCGGCTGCTCGGCCGCGAGGGCGTCAGCCCCGAAGCGGCCAAGGCCGCCGTGCGCCGCTCGACCACCAGCATCGGCGCGCTGATGGTTCACCTGGGCGACGCCGACGCCATGCTCTGCGGCCTGCACGGCCGCTTCGACGTGCACCTGGACCATATCCGCGACATCATCGGCCTCAAGGATGGCGCGCCCGGCTTTGCCACGGTCAATGCGCTGATGCTGCCCAAGCACACCCTGTTCATCGCCGACACCTTCGTCAACGAAGACCCGAGCGCCGAGCAGCTCGCCAGCATCGCCCTGATGGCCGCCGAGGAAGTGCGCCGCTTCGGCCTGCCGCCCAAGGTGGCCTTCCTGTCGCACTCGAACTACGGCTCGTCCAAGCGCGCCTCGGCGCGCAAGATGCGCCGGGCGCGCGAGCTGTTCGC
>JAQGMN010000390.1 GCA_028292345.1 Polaromonas sp.
CACCGTCAGCAGGGCATAGCGCTCGTCCCACAGCAGGATCAGGCTGCGCAGGAAGCGGCGCGCGCCCAGCGAGGCGAACTGCTCGCCGTGGCTGCGCTCGGCGTCGTCGATGCTTTGCCGCACCAGCGCGGTCACCACCGGCAGCACCAATAGGGTTTGCGCCAGCACCATGGCCTTGAAGGAAAACAGCCAGCCCAGAAAACCCAGCGGACCGCTGCGCGACAGCAGCAAATACACCACCAGCCCGACCACCACCGAGGGCAGCGCCAGCGCGGTGTTGAGCAGCGCCAGCACGACCGCCCGGCCGCGAAAGCGCGCCACGCCCAGCCAGGCGCCCAGCAGCAGCCCGGCGCTGCAGGCGATCAGGCAGGCCAGCGCGCTGACGGCCAGCGACCGGCCGACGATGCCGGCCAGCAGCGGGTCGAGCGAAGTGATGAGCCAAAAGGCGGTGGCGGCGCTGTCGGAAAAGGTGTTCATGGGCAGTTGGTGGCGCGACTGTAGCGCAGCTTTCCCGTTGATGAGGCCCGTAGGTAGTTGTCGTTATGAAGCGGTTTGCATAGGCGAAACAGGCCGTTTCGTGCAGGCGGCCGCACCGATAATCGGCCAATACGCCATGCACAAGATCGAACTTTCCTACCTCCTGAGCCCGCAGCGCGGCAAGGACGCGCTGATCCGCAATCCGATGATGGACATGCTGCACGCGGTCAGCGAGCATGGCTCGATCTCCAAGGCCGCCCGGGCGCTAGGCCTGTCCTACCGCCATGTGTGGGGTTCGCTCAAGGGCTGGGAACAAACGCTGGGCCGCGGCCTGATCGTCTGGGACAAGGGCCAGCGCGCGCGCCTGACCGAGTTCGGCGACAAGCTGCTGTGGGCCGAACGCCAGGCGCAGGCCCGGCTGGCGCCGCAGATCGAGGCGCTGACCAGCGACATCGAGCGCGCTTTTTCAACGGCGTTCGACGACAACGCCCACGTCATCACGCTGTACGCCAGCCATGACGCGGCGCTGTCGGCGCTGCGCGAGCAGGCCAGCGCGCAGGGCCTGCACCTGGACATCCGCTTCATGGGCAGCGTCGATGCCATCGCGGCGCTGAACGCCGGGCGCTGCACGATGGCCGGCTTTCATGCACGCGACCAGCCCGCCCGCCATTCGGTGACGGCGCAGGCCTACCGCAATTTGCTCAAGCCCGGCCTGCACAAGCTGATCGGCTTTGCGCACCGCCAGCAGGGCCTGATCGTTGCGCGGAACAACCCGCTCGGCATCGACAGCCTGGCCGACCTGAAGCAGCCGGGCATCCGCTATGTGAACCGTCCCCCGGGCACCGGAACGCGGGTGCTCCTGGACGACCTGCTGGCCGAAGCCGGCATGGCGGCCGACGACATCCAGGGCTACGGCACGGTCGAGCCGTCGCACACCGCCGTGGCGCAGGCCGTTGCCAGCGGCGCGGCCGATGCCGCCTTGGGCATCGAGGCGGCGGCCCGCGAGAAAGGCCTGGGGTTTGTGCCGCTGGTGCGGGAGCGCTACCACCTGGTCTGCCTGAAGTCCGAACTGCCCACGGCGCCGGTGCAGGCGCTGCTCAGGGAACTGCAAGGCGGCGCATGGCAGGCCGCGCTGGATGCGCTGCCGGGGTATGGCGGCGCGCTGGCGCAAAGCGGCAAGGTGCTTTCATTGCGTGCGGCGCTGCCGTGGTGGAGTTACCGCAAGGAAAAACAGACAAAATAAGCCTTTTGCGCACGCCCATCAAGCGTTATCAGCTATTATTTTCATAGCAGACAAGAGCGGAATCCACAAAAGATGTCATCACGCTCCGGCCGGTAGAAGTTGCGAAAATTCGGATGCTTCATGCGTGCGCGCGTGGCAAACGAGGCGCCGCGCAGCACCTTGTGGGTGCCGAACCAGGGCTGTGAATAGGCTTGGTAAGGGTCAGGCGCAAAGCCCGGATATGGCCGGAAGGTGGTGCCGGTCCATTCCCACACGTCGCCCCAGCGAAAGCCCCGGCGCGCCGCCGTGTGCGCGGCGACTTCCCACTCGACCTCGGCCGGCAGGCGGCGGCCGGCCCAGCGGCACCAGGCATCGGCTTCCCACCAGCTCAGGTGCATGGCTGGCTGGCTGGCCTGCATGCGCATGGGCTGGCCGAAGCGGGTCTGGATGACGGCGCCGCTGCCGCTGCCGATCTGCTCGACATAGCGCGGGCCGCGCCGGCCCTCCTTCGCCGCCAGCGTCTGCAGCCACTGCCAGCCCTCGGCATGCCACAAGGCCTGCCGGTCATAGCCGCCATCGGCGACAAACTCGACATACTGCGCCCAGGTCACGGCCTGGGCATCGATCTCAAACTCGGGCACGCTGACGGCATGGCGCAGCTTTTCATTGTCGAACGCAAAACCGCAGCCGGCGCCCGACGCGCTGCCCAGGCTCCAGGTCGTCGCAGGAATCAGCATCGGTTCGCGCAGCACCATCGGCGCAGGCGTGAAGGCATTCTGCAGGGGCTTGTCCAGCGGCAGGCCGAGGGCTTGCGCCATGTAGGTGAAGGCTTCGCCATGCAGGTCTTCATGGAACAGGCACAGCCGGTAGAAATACAGGGCATCGTCGTCGTCCCCGGATTTTTCGAGCAGCTCCAGCGTGCTTTCCAGGGTGCCCAGCAGATAGGCACGGCACTGGCCCATGTCGGGCAGGTCCAGCGTCCAGCGCGTGCCGTGCGGCACCTGGTCCGAGTCCCACCAGCGGTCGGCGTTCGGCTCCACCGACGCCAGCCGGGCGTGGCTTGGCGCGCAGCGCGTGCCCAGCGCGCGCTGCAGGTTGCGGCCGATCCAGCGCTCCTGGAACCAGGCGACATGGCCCAGTTCCCACAACGGGGGATTGAGCGTGGCCGCCCGGGGCACCGCAAAGTTCACGCGCTCCAGGGCATTTTGGTATTGTCCGAAAAGGTGCAACGTATGATTGCGCGCATCCATCAGCGCCAGCGACAGCAGGTCCCTGCCCGCCTTGCGCATGTGGGGCGAATCGATCAAACCGGGTGATGCATTGGTGATGAAATCTGAAGCCAAAACAGTGGTCCTGGTAAGCCCGGCGATGGCCGCATCGAACAACGGCAACTGGCATACGGCGCACCGCTGGGCACAATTCTTGTCCGGTTATTGTGACATTGCGCTGCTGCCCCGGTGGCCATCGCCATGCACGGCCAGCACCGAGCCGCTGGCCATGGTCGCGCTGCATGCCCGCCGCTCGGCCGGCTCCATCCAGGCCTGGGCCAGCGCCTGGCCCGGCAAGCCGCTGGTCGTGGTGCTGACCGGCACCGACCTGTACCGCGACATCCACACCGATGCCGATGCCCGGCAGTCGCTGGCGCTGGCGTCCCACCTGGTGGTGCTGCAGGACGCCGGTCTGGCCGCGCTGCCTGACGCCTGGCACGGCAAGGCCAGGGTGATCTACCAGTCCGCCCCGGCGCTCAAGCCGGCGAGCAAGCCCGGCCACCGCTTCGGCGTGCTGATGGTCGGCCATCTGCGGGACGAAAAAGACCCGCTGACCTTCATGGGCGCCGCCGCGCATGGCTTTGCCGCCGGCATTCATTTCGACCAGATCGGCCTGGCGCTGACGCCGCGCTACGCCGAGCAAGCGTGCGCCACCGCGCAGCGCCTGCCGCATTACCGCTGGCTGGGCGGGCTGCCCCGCGCGCAAACGCGCCAGCGCATCAGGCGCGCGCATCTGCTGGTGAACTGCTCGCTGATGGAAGGCGGCGCCCAGGTCATCCTGGAAGCCGTGCAGTCGGGCACCCCGGTGCTGGCGACGCGCATCAGCGGCAACATCGGCATGCTGGGCACCGGCTATGCGGGCTACTTTGCGCCGGGCGATGAGGCCGGGCTGGCGGCGCTGGTGCGGCGCTGCGCGGCCAAACCTGATTTTTACGGCCTGCTGCAAAGCCAGTGCGCCGAACGTGCGCCCCTGTTTGCGCCGCCAACGGAAAAGCGGCTTGTCATAAACTTGCTGGCTTGCAGCCTGTCCGGCCTGCCCTGCCCTTGAAAGCCTCCCGATGACGACTCCTTCCGACATATCCAGATCCCCGTCCGCACCCCGCCTGACCAGCCTGTCGCACGGCGGCGGCTGCGGCTGCAAGATCGCGCCCGGCGTGCTGAGCGAAATCCTGAAGAATTCCAGCAACCTGCCCGGCCTGAACCTGCCGCCCCAACTGCTGGTCGGCATTGAAACCGCCGACGATGCCGCGGTCTACCAGCTCAACGACGAGCAGGCCTTGATTGCCACCACCGACTTCTTCATGCCCATCGTCGACGACCCGTACGACTTTGGCCGCATCGCCGCGACCAATGCCATCAGCGACGTGTATGCCATGGGCGGCACGCCCATCATGGCGCTGGGCATCGTCGGCATGCCGGTCAACGTGCTGCCGCTGGAAACCATCGGCGCCATCCTGCGCGGCGGCCAGGACGTGTGCCGCGCTGCCGGCATTCCGATTGCCGGCGGCCACACCATCGACTCGGTCGAGCCGATCTACGGCCTGGTGGTGCTGGGGCTGGTCCACCCGTCCCGTGTGAAGAAAAATTCGGGGGCGCGGGCAGGCGACGTGCTGATCCTGGGCAAGCCGCTGGGCGTCGGCATCTTGTCGGCCGCGCTGAAGAAGGAAGCGCTGAGCGCCGAAGGCTATGCGCAGATGGTCGCCGTCACCACCCAGCTGAACAAGCCGGGCATCGAACTCTCGGCCATGGACGCGGTGCATGCCATGACCGACGTGACCGGCTTCGGGCTGCTGGGCCATGGGCTGGAACTGGCGCGCGGCGCCGGCCTGAAGATGCAGCTGCAGCTCGACCAGGTTCCGCTGCTGCCCGGCGTCCTTGAACTTGCCGGGCAGGGCATGGTCACCGGCGCCTCGGGGCGCAACTGGGAGAGCTATGGCGCAGAGGTTTCCCTGCCCGCCGGCATCGCTCCGGCGCAGCAGGCGCTGCTGAGCGACCCGCAGACCAGCGGCGGCTTGCTGGTGGCCTGCGCACCCGAGGCGGCCGACGCGGTGCTGGCCTGTTTTTACGCGCAGGGCTTTCCCGGTGCCCGAATCGTCGGTCGCATGCTGGAAGGCCAGGGTGTGGAAGTTCTCTGAAACGCACCATGGAATCATGGCCGCCATGAACGGTCCGGCTGTTTTTTAATTCCTTCTAAAATCGCTCACCCACGCAAGCTTCATCCGGAATGACGCACCCAAGTCTTCCGGATGAATTTTTATGCGTGGGCTTCCTTTATCCCGGAGACAAAAAAATGCGCGCCCTGCTGAAGTTTTCCAATGCCGTGGACTGGCTCAATGCCCAGGTCGGCAAGTACGTGATCTGGCTCATCTTTGCCGCCACGGCCATCAGTGCCCTCAACGCCATCGTGCGCAAGGTGTTCGACACCAGCTCCAACGCCTTCCTCGAAGCGCAGTGGTACCTGTTTGCCTGGTCCTTCCTGGCGGCGGCCGGCTACACGCTGCTGCACCGCGAGCATGTGCGCATCGACGTGCTGAACAGCCGCTTTTCCAAGCGCGCGCAGGTCTGGATCGACATCATCGGCTTCGCCTTCTTCCTGACGCCGCTTTGCATCGTGGTGCTGTACCTCGGCACGCCGCTGGCGATCCAGATGTACCAGACCGGCGAGATGTCCGGCAACTCGGGCGGCCTGATCCGCTGGCCGGTCTGGGCGGCACTGCCTGTCGGCTTCACGCTGCTGATGCTGCAAGGCTGGTCGGAGCTCATCAAGCGCATCGCCTTCCTTCGCGGCGAGGGACCCGATCCGATGGGCCGCCTTGCCGACAAGTCGGCCGAGGAAGAACTGGCCGAAGCGCTGCGCGCCCGGACGGCGGCCGAAACCCTTGAAGCCGGCGGCGACGCTGCCCCCCAACGCTAAGCGCCCGGAACGATTCACCATGGAATTCTTCACCACCAATTTCGCCCCGATCATGTTCGCCGGGCTGTTCATATTCCTGCTGCTGGGCTTTCCGGTTGCCTTCAGCCTGGGCGCCTGCGGCCTGTTCTTCGGCTTTATCGGCATCGAAGTCGGCGTGTTCCCCTCGTCCGTGATCGCCTGGCTTCCCCAGCGCCTGATTGGCATCATGTCCAATGACACCCTGCTGGCCGTGCCCTTCTTTACCTTCATGGGGCTGATCCTGGAGCGAAGCGGCATGGCCGAGGACCTGCTCGACACCATCGGCCAGGTTTTCGGGCCGATGCGCGGCGGCCTGGCACTGGCGGTGATCTTCGTCGGCGCGCTGCTGGCGGCCACGACCGGCGTGGTGGCCGCGTCGGTCATCTCCATGGGCCTGATCTCCCTGCCCATCATGCTGCGCTACGGCTACCACAGGCCCCTGACGGCCGGGGTGATTGCCGCTTCCGGCACCCTGGCGCAGATCATCCCGCCTTCGCTGGTGCTGATCATCATGGCAGACCAGCTCGGCCGCAGCGTCGGCGACATGTACAAGGGCGCCTTCCTGCCCGGCTTCATGCTGATGGGCCTGTATGTCGTCTATGTGATGGCGCTGGCCATCTTCAAGCCGGCGCTCGTCCCGGCATTGCCGCCGGAGGCGCGCACCTACCGCGAACCCAACGGCAGCGGCGGCTACGCCTCGCTGGCCGTGCTGACGGCGCTGTCGGCCACGGTCGCCATCGTGCTGGCACGCAACATGGAGGCGGTGCACAGCTGGTGGCAAGGCACGCAGGTGACCTCCGTGCCCACCGACGAAAAAGTGGTGGTCGCCCTGTGCGGCGGCGTATTCCTGGCGCTGGTCATCGCGCTGGTGAACCGCGCCACCCGGCTCGGCCTGCTGTCGCGCCTGGCCGAACGCGTGACCTTTGTCCTGATCCCGCCGCTGCTGCTGATCTTCCTGGTGCTGGGCACCATTTTCCTGGGCGTGGCCACGCCGACCGAAGGCGGCGCCATGGGCGCCATGGGCGCGCTGATCATGGGCTGGGCGCGCGGCCGGCTGGACATGAAGCTGCTCAAGCAGTCCCTGGCGTCGACCACCCGGCTGGCCAGCTTCGTGATGTTCATCCTGATCGGCGCCACCGTGTTCAGCCTGGTGTTCCAGGCCGCCGATGGACCCAAATGGGTGGAGCACCTGCTGACGGACCTGCCCGGCGGCCAGATCGGCTTTCTGATCCTGGTCAACGTCATGATCTTCTTCCTGGCGTTTTTCCTCGATTATTTCGAACTGTCCTTCATCGTGGTGCCGCTGCTGGCGCCGGTGGCCGACAAGCTGGGCATTGACCTGATCTGGTTCGGCGTGCTGCTGGCGGTGAACATGCAGACCTCGTTCATGCACCCGCCTTTCGGCTTCGCGCTGTTCTTCCTGCGCTCGGTCGCCCCGGAAAAACCGTATGTGGACCGCGTGACCCGGAAAATCATGGAGCCGGTCACCACCATGCAGATCTACAAGGGCGCCATTCCCTTCGTGCTCATCCAGTTGACCATGGTCGGCCTGCTGATCGCCTTCCCGCAACTGGTGACCGGCAGCCTGGACCAGAAGCAGGAGGTCAACATGGAGAGCATCGGCGACCAGATGCGCAACAGCCTGCCCGCCCAGGGCGAAGGCGCCGAATACGGCAGCGAGGAAGCACCGGCCGCCCCAAGCCTGCCGGGCGCTGGCGAAAATGCTGCGCCCGCCGCGAGCGCAGCAAGTCCTGAAGCCGCGCCTGCGCCGGAAGACGACCCGATGAAGGCCATGCAGGACGCACTCAAGGCAGAAGACAAGAAATAGCGCGGCATGAAAAGGGCCGGCAACGGCTTCCTTTCCCGTGCGCGCCCGGAACCCATGAAAAAGCCGCCATGAGGCGGCTTTTTCGTTTCTGCCCGCAAAGGGCAGGACTGTAAAAACTCAGATCTTGATCGAGCTCATGTACTGGTTGAACGGGTATTCGGAGAAGCGATTCCAGAGGATCTGGTCGCGCTGGAAAGCGCGCATGTCATCGTGGATTTTCTTGAACTCGGGCGACTTGGCATTGTGCTCCTCGAACACTTCCATCGAAGCCTTGAAGCCCGCGTCCATGACGGCCTTGGGGAATGCCTTGAGCTGGGTCTTCTCGGCAACGAGCTTTTTCAGCGCGATCGGGTTCCAGGCATCGTACTTGGCCGTCATGTCGCGCGCCGCCACGGCAGTGGCTGCGTCGAGGATGGCCTTGTTCTCGTCCGACAGCTTGGCATAGGCCTTGTTGTTGATGAAGAACTCGAGGTCGGCGCCACCTTCCCACCAGCCGGGGTAGTAGTAGAAAGGCGCCACCTTGTTGAAGCCCAGCTTGGCATCGTCGTAGGGTCCGACGAACTCGGAAGCGTCCAGCGTGCCTTTTTCCAGGGCCTGGTACACATCGCCGCCCGGCATGTTCTGCGCCACCACGCCGAGCTTGGCCATGGCCTCGCCGAACAGTCCGCCGCCCAGGCGCATCTTCAGGCCCTTCAGGTCGGCCACGGTCTTGATTTCCTTGCGGTACCAGCCACCCATCTGCGTGCCGGTGTTGCCGGCGCTGGCGGTGCGGAAGTTGTACTGGGCAAAAAACGCGTCCAGCAGCTTGCGGCCATTGCCATACTGTTTCCAGGATTCGTTCTGGCGTGCGGTCAGGCCGAACGGCACCGCGCAGCTGAAGGCGAAAATCGGGTTTTTTCCGGTGAAATAGTAGGCTGCGGTTTGCGCCATGTCGATGGTGTCGCCCTGCAGGGCATCCACCACGCCGAAAGCGGGCATCAGTTCGCCGGCAGGATGCACGGAGATTTCGAACTTGCCGCCCGACAGCGCCTTGACGGTCTTGGAAAGCATTTCCGCGCTGCCGAAGATGGTGTCCAGCGATTTGGGAAAGCTCGATGCCAGGCGCCAGCGAACGGCCGCCTGCGCATGCACCGCAGGGGCGATGCCCGCAGCCAGCACGCCGGCAATGCCAGCGTTTTTAATGAGTGATCGACGATCCATGAATACTCTCTTTTTGAAAGGTTGACGATTGCTTGTCTCGTAGTTGCCTGCCGGCCAGTCCCCAAGATTTCCTGGGAAATGCCCTTGACAGTCACGATGGCCGCAGGTAGTGGCCTTTTGCTATTTTGTCAGTTTTTGTACAGTTTCAGCCCCGTTGTTACCCCTAGAAAGGCGTAAAAAAGGGGATGCAACTACAAGGTCGCCGCAAGCGGGCCATTCGCCGCCGCTTCACCAGGAAGAAACGATTCGGTCAGGCCACCGACTTGAGCACCACCTTGGCCAGCGCGTCATGCACCCTGATGCCGTCGAAACGCTTGCGGATGGCGGCCTCGATGCCGTCGGCATCCAGGCCCTGCAAGGCCAGCAACTGGGCATGATCGCCATGCTCGATGAACTCGTCCGCCAGGCCCAGCTGCAGCAGCGGCCTGACGATGCCTGCGGCCTGCAATGCCTCGCCGACCGCGCTGCCCGCGCCACCCATGATGGCGCCCTCTTCCACCGTGACCAGGGCTTCGTGGCTGGCGGCGATCTTCAGCAGCAGCCCGGTATCGAGCGGCTTGGCCCAGCGCATGTTGACCACCGTCGCACCGAGTCGTTCGGCCG
>JAQGMN010000404.1 GCA_028292345.1 Polaromonas sp.
CAGCCGCTTGCCGGGATCGCCCACCAGTTGGGTCAGGCGCGCCTCGATGTTGAGGTGAACGTCTTCCAGGTCGAGCTTCCATTCGAATTCGCCGGCTTCGATCTCGCGCGTGATCTGCGCCATGCCGTACTGGATGGCGTCATGATCGGCGGCGGCAATGATGCCCTGCGCGGCGAGCATCTCGGCATGCGCCAGCGAGCCGGCGATGTCGGCCTGCCACAGCCGCTTGTCGAAGAACACGCTGGAGGTGTAGCGCTTGACCAGGTCGCTCATGGGTTCGGAAAACAGGGCGGACCAGGCTTGGGATTTCTTGTCGAATTGGTTCATGGCGGGGCTTTCTGGAGGGGGCAGGCTCGGTGCGGGTTGAAACGAGCCATGGGTGGGGGCTGGGCCGGCGGCTGAAATAGACTTCGGCGCAAGGGCCTGAAAGCCTGGACCGGTGCAATACTCATCCCGGTAATTTTATCTGCGCGCCTGCCCGCCTGAAAATCGCCTCTGACCCAACCACGACCACCCTTGCTTTTTAGATGAAGCCCGCCACCGCCTCACAGAACTTCGACGATTCCACCCTGCATGGCGGCTTGACGCTGTCCGACGCGCTGGCGGTTCCATCGCCTTTCATGCCGCGCGCCAGCCTGTTCGACGCCTGTCACGTAGGCGTCGTGCTGCGGGTCGTCCTGCTGGTGCAGGGGGTTGCCGGCGTGGGCGCAATGTTCGGCACCGCGGACCCGCTGGATTGGCTGCTGCGGTTTTCGCTGCTGACCGGCGGCGTGCTGCCCGCCACGCTGGCCTGGCTGATCGCGGTGTGCGCTTTCAAGGTCCGCTTGAACCGGCTGGACGTTCCCTGGCAATGGCTGGCCGGCACCGTTTTGGGTGCTGGCGCGGGTGTTTACGCCTGCGGCCTGCTGGCGTTGATGGGCATGCTGCTGGCGCCGCCGTGGTGGGCCAGCGGGGCCGCCGGCATGCTGCTCTCTGGCCTGGTGCTGGCCGGCCTGTTCTGGCGAGCCAAGGCCAGGA
Organism: Polaromonas sp.; assembly: GCA_028292345.1. Lineage (GTDB taxonomy): Bacteria > Pseudomonadota > Gammaproteobacteria > Burkholderiales > Burkholderiaceae_C > Polaromonas. The sequence goes on from JAQGMN010000404.1 coordinate 1,018, forward strand.
CGCCCGCGGCCACGGCCGCCCGGCTGGCCGAACTGCAGTCGCGCATTCGCCCGCATTTTTTGTTCAACACGCTCAACAGCGCGATTGCGCTGGTGCGCGCCGAACCGGCCAAGGCCGAGGCGGTGCTGGAAGACCTGAGCGAGCTGTTTCGCAGCGCGCTGGCCGACCCGGCCGAGTCGGTCACGCTGGGGCAGGAAATCGCGCTGGCGCAGCGTTACCTGGACATCGAGCAAATCCGCTTTGGCGACAGGCTGCGGGTGCAATGGAGCCTGGACCCCGGCGCCGACGCGGCCCGGCTGCCGCCGCTGCTGCTGCAGCCGCTGGTGGAAAACGCGGTGCGCCATGGGGTGGAGCCCAGCGCCAGCGGCGCGGCCATCCGCATCGCGACGGCCCGGCGCGGCGGCACGGTGGTCATCAAGGTGACCAATTCGGCGCCCGCCGGAAGCGGCCTGCCCGGCCACGGGCTGGCGCTGACCAATGTGCGCGAGCGGCTGTTCCTGCTGCACGATGTGCAGGCCCGGTTCAGGACGACCTGCAAGGACGGCCTGTTCCAGGTCAGGCTGGAGATACCCCTATGAGCGCGCTGAAAATCTTGCTGGTGGACGACGAAGCCCTGGCCAGGTCGCGGCTGCGCGCCCTGCTGGGCGACTGTACGGCGCCGGCATCGGTGGTCACCGCCGAGGCGGGCGACGCGGTGCAGGCGATGAGCGCGCTGCAGCACCAGTCGTTCGATGCGGTGCTGCTCGACATCCACATGCCCGGCGCCGATGGCCTGGCGCTGGCCGGGCTGATCGCGCGCCTGCCCCGGCCGCCGGCCGTGGTGTTCGTGACCGCGCACGCCGGCCATGCGGTGCAGGCGTTCGAACTGGATGCGGTGGACTACCTGACCAAGCCGGTGCGGCTGGAGCGCTTGCGCCAGGCGCTGCAAAAAGTAGAGCGGACTATGCAGGCGCGGCAAGCGCAAGAGCCCGAAAAGGCGGAAGAAATCCTGCTGATCCAGGACCGCGGCCGCACCGAGCGGGTGCCGCTGGCCGAGGTGCTGTATTTCAAGGCGGAACTCAAATACATCACGGTGCGCACCCTCAGGCGCAGCTACATCCTGGACGGCTCGCTCAATGAACTGGAGGCGCGTTTTGGCAGCCGCTTCATGCGGATTCACCGCAATGCGCTGATTGCCAGGCGCGCGGTGCGCGCGCTGGAAAAGCATTTCGATCCCGAGGAAGGCGAGGGCTGGGCCGTGCGGCTCAATGGCCTGGATGAATTGCTGGCGGTGTCGCGCCGGCAGCTGGGCGCCGTGCGGGACGCCATCGCCGGCTGACAGCGGGCGCCTCAAGGCCGTGAGGCACACCGTGCCTGGCCGGGCTGCGGCGGGCGCTGGCAAACGGTTCGGCTTGTCGCTGTCCAGCTTGCGGGTAGGCGTCCTATGGTGTTCGGCCGGGTTTTCAAGTGCAATACTCCAAGCGCCCAGCGGCGCCTGACAGCATCCGGGCGCAAGCACCCAACCCAGACAAGGACAATCAATGGCCGAAGAAACCAAGGCGGACGATCAGGTCGTCGCCGAAACCGATGTCACGGTGTTTCCCGAGCCGGAACGGTTTCTTTTGCACATGCCGGTGGACGTGCGCAATGTGTCGCTGGTGATCCTGGCGATCCTGGCCAGCCTGTTCGTGCTCCAGTGGGCGCGGGTCGTGCTGATCCCGATCATGCTCAGCGTGCTGTTCAGCTATGCCTTTTCGCCGCTGGTCAACTGGCTGGAGCACCGGCGCGTGCCGCGCTGGCTGAGTTCGGCAGTGCTGCTGCTGGGCATCCTGGGCGCGATGGGCTCGGGCGCCTACCTGCTGCGGCTCGAAGCCGCGCAGCTGATCGAGGCCCTGCCGGCGGCAGCGCAAAAGCTGGGCCAGGCGCTGAGGTCGAGCAGCGGCAAATCGACCAGCGCGCTGGAAACGGTGCAAAAGGCCGCTGCCCAGATCGAGCAGGCCACCCGCGACAGCGCCGCCGTCACCGGTCCCAACCGGGGCGCGACCCGGGTGGTGATCGAGGCGCCGCGCTTCAACATCAAGGACTACCTGTGGACCGGCAGCCTGGGCCTGCTGGCCCTGATCGGGCAAATCGCGGTGGTGGTGTTCCTGACCTATTTCCTGATGCTGTCGGGCGATACCTTTCGGCGCAAGCTGGTCAAGCTGGCCGGGCCGAGCCTGAGCAAGAAAAAGATCACGCTGCAGGCGCTTCACGAGATTGCCGGGCAGATCCAGCGCTACCTGCAGGTGCAGTTGCTCACCAGCCTCTTGGTCGGGGTGCTGACCGGCGTGGCGCTGATGTTCCTCGGGCTGGACAATGCCGCCGTCTGGGGCGTGGTCGCCTGCGTGCTCAACCTCGTGCCCTACATCGGCTCGCTGGTCACGGCGGCGGCTTCGGCACTGGTCGCTTTCCTGCAGTTCGGCTCGATCAACATGGCGATGGCCGTGGGCGGGGCTTCGATCGTGATCCACACGCTGGTGGGAAACCTGCTCACGCCCTGGCTCACCAGCCGCGCCAGCCGGCTCAGCCCGGTCGCCGTGTTCATGGGCCTGCTGGCCTGGGGCTGGCTCTGGGGCGTGTGGGGCCTGCTGCTCGGCATCCCGATCCTGATGATCGTCAAATCGGTGTGCGATCGGGTCGAAGACCTCAAACCGATTGGTGAATTCCTGGGGTCCTGAAATTCTCGGGGAAGGGAAGGGAAGGTCGAATCCTGACAACAAAGGGCAGATCAAGCGCCTGTTCAACGCCTCCAGCCTGAAGCCCTGCCGGAAAATCGTGGAACGCAACCTTCCTGTCCCTGTGGCGCTGCTGTCTATTGGCGTTGAATCTTGACGCCCACCGCCGTTTTTCCTTCCTGCGACCGAAACAGGCCACCGGCTGGAACACAAGCGGAGGGGCAGCAGCTGAACAATGGATCATTCATTTCCGGATATTCCTGAACTTCAGCCCATGAACACTGACAACTATCTTTCGCGAACGCCCCTGATCGACGCCACCCAGCGCGTGCGGGGCTACCGGCTTTCATGGCAGGATGCCGAACCGGGCGATCCGCCGCATGACCGGACTGCGCACCCGCTGCAGGCGCTGCTGGCGCTGACGGCGCAGTTCCCCCGCCAGGCAGGGCCCAGCCTGTTTTTCATTGAGATCAAGGCGGCTGCCCTGCCGGCCGACAGCCTGCGGCACCTCAATCCCGCCACGACGGTGCTGATGTTCGGCCAGGCGCAACTGGACTGCCCGGAAGGCATCGGGCTGGCGATGTCGCTGCATGCGCAGGGCTTTCGGCTGGCGCTGTGCCATCCGGATGTGGCGCTGTTTGATTCGAGCGACGGCGCGCTTTCGCTGATGACCTATGTCACGGCCGACCTGGCGCATCCCGACCTGGCGCAGATCGCCACCTTGGCAGCCCTCGCCGAGCCTGCGCTGGAACTGATCGTCGACAAATTGGCGGACTGGAACGAATTCGATGCCTGCGCGGCGCTTGGCCTGGCGGGATTTTTTGGAAACCTGTGCGCGTCGCCGCGCAGCCTGCCGCGAAGCGCCGAAATGGGATCGCAAACGCTGCTGATCCTGGAACTGATGAAGATGGTCCAGGAATGCGCCAACATCCGTGACCTGGAAAAGGTGCTCCAGCGCGACGCCATGCTTTCCTACAAGCTGCTGCGCTACATCAACAGTGCCGGCTTTGGCCTGCAGATCGAAATTGAATCGCTGCGCCATGCCATCACGATGCTGGGCTACCTGCCGCTGTACCGCTGGCTGGCCCTGTTGCTGGCCACCACCAGCACGGCCGGATCTTCCCGGGCATTGCTTCAGGCGGCAATTGTGCGCGGGCGATTTGTCGAATTGCTGGGCGTGGGCCTGCTGCCGGCGAGTGAAGCGGGAAACCTGTTTGTCGTGGGACTTTTCTCATTGCTGGACCAGCTGCTGGGAGTTCCGATGCCGCAGCTGATGCGCCAGGTGTCCCTGCCCGATGCGATCGTCCAGGCCTTGCTTCACCGGGAAAACATCTACGGACCCTTGCTGGGGCTGGCGGAGGCCTGCGAGGGCGGGATCGGCTCTGGACCCGCCCTTGCTGATGCCTTGTTCATGACGCCTTCGCAGGTGAACAAGGCCCACGGGTCGGCCATGGTGTGGGCGCAGGACCTCAACCTTTAATTCCTGGCTGCATCGAAACGACCATTCATGGTTTCGCCTTGCCATGCGGCAAGCACTGCCTGCGGCTTTGCGCCCTGTTTCTTCTGGCAATCCGCTATGAAAGCGCGGGTCCCATGCGCAAAGGAAGGTGCTGTTTGGCATGCTTTTCGAGGCATCGAAAGGCGCCGTTGCTGGGTACATTGGTGCCTGATCATTGCCTGCTTCCACTCGGCAATGGAGCTCGACCTCTCCTGACCCCACAAGCCTGCAATGAACCCACCCCCCCGCATCGCTGCGCTTTCGCCGGAAGGCCCCGATTTCCTGTTGACCGACACCGACTTTGCACGGATCCGCCTGCTGATCCACCAGCGCGCCGGCATTTCCCTGAGCGGGCAAAAGCGGCAGATGGTCTACAGCCGGCTGTCGCGGCGCCTGCGCGAGCTGGGAATGCGCGAGTTTTCCGCCTACCTGGGGTTTCTGGAAGCCGACCCGCGCAGCCATGAGTGGGAGTTGTTCACCAATGCGCTGACCACCAACCTGACGGCCTTTTTTCGCGAGGCGCACCATTTCCCGCTGCTCGCCGAGCATGTCCGCCAGTGCCAGCAGCCGGTCACCGTCTGGTGCTCGGCCGCATCGACGGGCGAGGAGCCGTATTCGATCGCAATGACGCTGATCGAGACGCTGGGAAGCCGCGCCAGCGCCTGCAGCGTGGTGGCCACGGACATCGACACGCAGGTGCTGGCCAAGGCGGTCGACGGCATTTTCACGCTGGAACAGGCCGGCAAGCTGTCGCCGGAGCGGCTGAAGCGGTTCTTCCTCAAGGGTTCCGGCGCGCATGCCGGCAAGGTGCGGATACGGCCGGAAGTCGCCGCCATGGTGAAGTTTTCGCAGCTCAACCTGCTGGAACCGAAATGGCCGCTGAAAGGCCAGTTCGACGCCATCTTCTGCCGCAATGTGATGATCTATTTCGACAAGCCCACGCAGGAAAAAATCCTGCAGCGCTTCGTTCCGCTGATGAAGCCCCATGCCCTGCTGTTTGCCGGCCATTCGGAAAACTTTTCCTTTGCCCAGCAGACTTTGCGGCTGCGCGGCCAGACGGTCTACGGTTTGGCCGACAGCCTGCCTAGGGGCGCGGCATGATCGCGGCAGAAGCAGAACCGCTGGCCACGCGCCATTATTTCGACCGTGAATTCGGCCTGGCGGCGGTCAAGCTGCTGCCGGGCGAGTACTACGTCACGGCCGAAGACATGGTGCTGACGACGGTGCTGGGCTCGTGCGTGTCGGCCTGCCTGCGCGACAGTGTTTCGGGCATTGGCGGCATGAACCACTTCATGCTGCCCGAAGCGGCCGACCCGCTGTGTTTCGATTCGGCCGCCGCCATGCGCTATGGCGCGCATGCGATGCAGGTGCTGCTCGGCGAAGTGCTCCGCGCCGGCGCGCGGCGCGAGCGCCTGGAGGCCAAGGTGTTTGGCGGCGGCGCCGTGCTGGCCAGCATGACGCTGCTCAACATCGGCGAGCGCAATGCCGACTTCGTGCTGCGCTACCTGCTGGACGAGCGCATCCGCATCGCCGCGCAGGACCTGCGCGGAAAGCTGCCGCGCCGCATCAATTTTTTCCCCTTCAACGGCCGGGTGACGGTACGCAAACTGCGCCCGCAGGACGATGCCCTGCTGGTGCAGCGCGAGGAGCAGGCGCTGGCCAGCGTTTTGCTGAAGCAGCAGGCAATGGGCCGGAGCGGCGGATTGGCCGGCGCCAGGGCAACGCGCTCGCCTGATAACAAAATGGGCTGGACGCTATGACGGACAAGAAAATCAGGGTGCTGTGCGTTGACGATTCGGCATTGATCCGCAGCCTGATGACCGAGATCATCAACAGCCAGAGCGACATGGTGGTGGTGGCCACGGCGTCCGATCCGCTGATCGCGCGCGACCTGGTCAAGCAGCACAACCCGGACGTGATGACGCTGGACGTGGAAATGCCGCGCATGGACGGGCTGGAATTTCTGGAGCGGCTGATGCGCCTGCGCCCCATGCCGGTGGTCATGGTGTCGTCGCTGACGGAGCACGGCTCCGAGGCGGCGCTGCGCGCCCTGGAACTGGGCGCCATCGACTTCGTGACCAAGCCGCGCCTGGGCATCCGCGACGGCCTGCTTTCCTACACCGAGCTGATCGCCGGCAAGATACGCATCGCCGCCGCGGCCAGGCTGCTGCCTTCAAGGCGTTCGGCGCCGGGCGGCAGCGCGGGCGCCGCCGCCGAGGCGCCGCTGCTGCGAAGCCCGTTGCTGAGCACCGAAAAGCTCATCATCATTGGCGCTTCCACCGGCGGCACCGAAGCCATCCGCGAGGTGCTGCAGCCCCTGCCGCCGGACTGTCCGGGCATCATGATCGCGCAGCACATGCCGGCCGGTTTCACCCGTTCCTTTGCCGAGCGGCTGAACGGCCTGTGCCGCATCGCGGTGTCCGAAGCGGTGCAGGGCGAGCGCATATTGCCCGGCCATGCCTACATCGCGCCGGGCGGGTATCACCTGTCGCTGGTGCGCAGCGGCGCCAACTATGTCGCCCAGGTGGACCTGGCGCCGCCGGTCAACCGGCACCGGCCATCGGTCGATGTGCTGTTCGATTCGGCGGCCCGGCATGCCGGAAAGAACGCCATCGGCGTGATCCTGACCGGCATGGGCCGCGACGGCGCCGACGGCCTGCTGCGCATGCGCCAGGCAGGCGCCTACACCCTGGCGCAAAACGAGGCCAGCTGCGTGGTTTTCGGCATGCCGCGCGAGGCCATTGCCCTGGGCGCCGCGCACGAGGTCGTGCCCCTGCAGGACATGAGCCAGCGGGTGATGGCGCACCTGCGCTCTTTCGGCCAGCAGGCCAACCGGGTGTAGCGAAATGCCGGAAAGTTCTTTGCGCGCAGGAACGTTCCTGCGCGCAGCATGTGTTGACAATCAATTTTTGGAGTGAACGTGGTAGACAAAAACATAAAAATCCTGGTGGTGGACGATTTTCCGACCATGCGCCGGATCATTCGCAACCTGCTCAAGGAACTGGAGTTCGTCAATGTCGACGAGGCCGAGGACGGCGCCATCGGCCTGGAAAAGCTCAAGGGCGGCAACTTTGGTTTTGTCGTGTCCGACTGGAACATGCCGAACATGGACGGCCTGGCCATGCTGCAGGCGATCCGCGCCGACCCCATCCTGGCCAGGCTGCCGGTGCTGATGGTGACGGCCGAAGCGAAAAAGGAAAACATCATTGCCGCGGCCCAGTCGGGCGCCAACGGCTATGTGGTGAAACCCTTCACCGCGATCACGCTGGAAGAAAAGATCACCAAGATCTTTGAAAAAATCGCGAAAGAGAGCGCATGACATGGTGCAGGAAAAAGCCACAGGCGAAACCGTTCCCGATTCAGCCGAGCAACTGATCCACCGCATTGGGCACCTGACGCGCCAGATGCGCGAAAGCATCCGCGAGCTCGGCCTGGACAAGGGCATTGCCAAGGTGGCCGAAGCCATTCCCGACGCGCGCGACCGGCTGGGCTACATTGCGCAGATGACCGAGCGGGCGGCTGAAAGGGCGCTCAATGCCATCGACGTGGCCCAGCCCATCCAGGACGGCCTGGCCAGCCAGGCCAAGGCCTTGACGAAGCGCTGGGATGCCTGGTTCGAGCATCCGGTCGAACTCGACGCGGCGCGCGAGCTGGTGCTCGACAACCGGGCCTACCTGGCTAGCGTGCCGCAGCAGGTCAGCGCCACCAATGCCCAGCTGATGGAAATCATGATGGCGCAGGACTTCCAAGACCTGACGGGCCAGGTCATCAAGAAGATGATGCATGTGATCCAGGACATGGACACGCAACTGCTGCAACTGCTGATGGACAATGCGCCGCCTGAAAAACGCCAGGACGCCGGCCATGGGCTGCTGAACGGACCGCAGACCGTCGCCGGCCTGCCCGACGCGGTCGACGGCCAGGACCAGGTCGATGACCTGCTGGCCAGCCTGGGCTTCTAGCGCGCAATCCTCCAAGCCTGCAAGCACGGCGCGCAGGGTATTTGAAATTTTCGCTACAGAATTTATAGCTGCTTTCGTAGGCCACACCTGCGCAAGGGGCCTGTTTGATGCTGAAAAAACCGGTTTTCGGTGAAAACGGATGCGTTCCGGCCTGCCGGATTGCTGATTGGCCAAGGAACAGGTTTTTCGCCGGCTTGTTTGGCCTATCGGTTCAGGCCTGCCGCTTCAATAATTCTGCAAGTCGGACGGCTTTGCGTCTGAAGCTTCGGAGCATTGATGGCGGAAGAAAGTGATCTCGAAAAAACCGAACCGGCCTCGCCCCGGCGGCTGGAAAAAGCCCATGAGGAAGGGCAGGTGGCCCGCTCGCGGGAACTCGGCACCTTTGTGATGCTGGCCACCGGGCTGGGTTGCCTGTGGGCCAGCGGCGGCCTGATGGCCGACCATCTGGGCAGCGCCCTGCGCAACGGCCTGCAGTTCGAGCGCGCCTCGGCCTTCGATGCCATGCACATGATGAACCAGGCCGGCAGCACCATCGTCCATGCCCTCCTGGCGCTGGCGCCGCTGCTGGCCGCCATGATGGTGGCGGCGCTGGTCGCGCCGATGCTGCTGGGCGGCTGGCTGCTCTCGGGCAAGGCGCTGAGCCCCAAATTTTCCAAGCTGAATCCGATTGCCGGCATCGGCCGCATGTTTTCGACCGAGACGCTGGCCGAGCTGGTCAAGACGCTGGTCAAGTCGCTGCTGGTCGGCTACATCGCCTGGTGGGTGATCTCGGGCAACCTGCCGGTCATCATGTCGCTGATGGCCGAGCCGGTGCATGAGGCACTGGCGCACACGCTGGAGCTGGTAGCCAAAACCTGCGGGCTGATCATCGGCTCGCTGCTGCTCGTGGCAGGCCTGGACGTGCCCTACCAGCTCTGGAGCCACCACAAGAAGCTGCGCATGTCGCGCGAGGACCTGCGCCAGGAGCAAAAGGAAAGCGACGGCGATCCGCAGGTCAAGGCGCAGATTCGCCGCCAGCAGCAGCAAATGGCCAAGCGCCGCATGATGGCCGAGGTGCCCAAGGCCGACATCATCGTCACCAACCCGACGCATTTTGCGGTCGCCCTCAAGTACAGCGACAAGGACATGCGCGCCCCGCGCGTGATTGCCAAGGGATGCGACCTGGTGGCGCTGCGCATCCGTGAATTGGCCAAGGAGCACCACATTCCGGTGCTGGAGGCGCCGCCGCTGACGCGCGCGCTCTACCGCCATACCCGGCTGGATGCCGAAATCCCGGTGGCCCTGTATGCCGCCGTGGCCGAGGTGCTGGCCTGGGCGTACAAGCTGCACCGCCAGGCGAAAGAAGGCGGCGTCCCGCCGCCCCTGCCGAAGAATTTGCCGGTGCCTGAAACACTCGATACCGAAGGAAGCCCGGCATGAGCGCGATCGATTCCCTGCGGCGGCTGCCGGCGATGATGATGGGCGCCGACAAGGGCAAGGGACTGGTCGGACCGATCCTGATCATCCTGATCCTGAGCATGATGGTGCTGCCGCTGCCGCCCTTTTTGCTCGACCTGCTGTTCACCTTCAACATCGCGCTGTCGATCATGGTCCTGCTGGTGAGCATGTACACCATGAAGGCGCTGGACTTTGCCGCCTTTCCGGCGGTGCTGCTGTTCACCACGCTGCTGCGGCTGTCGCTCAATGTCGCCTCGACCCGCGTCGTGCTGATGGAAGGCCACACCGGCCCGGACGCGGCCGGCAAGGTGATCGAGGCCTTCGGCCACTTCCTGGTCGGCGGCAATTTTGCCGTCGGCGTGATGGTGTTCATCATCCTGGTGGTGATCAACTTCATGGTCATCACCAAGGGCGCCGGCCGGATTGCCGAGGTCGGCGCGCGCTTCACGCTGGACGCCATGCCGGGCAAGCAGATGGCCATCGACGCCGACCTGAACGCCGGCCTGATCGGCGAGGACGTGGCGCGCAAGCGCCGCGCCGAGGTGGCGCAGGAGGCCGACTTCTACGGCTCGATGGACGGCGCCAGCAAGTTCGTTCGCGGCGACGCGGTGGCCGGCCTGTTGATCCTGGTGATCAACATCGTTGGCGGCCTGATCGTCGGCGTGGCCCAGCACGACATGAGCTTTTCGGATGCCGCCACCAACTACACGCTGTTGGCCATCGGCGACGGCCTGGTCGGGCAGATACCGGCGCTGGTCATCTCGACCGCCGCCGGCGTGATCGTCTCGCGCGTGACCACCGACGAGGATGTCGGCGGCCAGCTCACCGGCCAGCTGTTCGCCAATCCGCAGGTGCTGTTCCTGACGGCCGGCGTCATCGGCATGATGGGGATGATCCCGGGCATGCCGAACATCGCCTTCCTGTTGATTGCCGGCGGCCTGATCTGGCTGGGGCGGCGCGTGATGCAGAAGGCGGCTGTCAGTTCCGCCGCCGTCGCGGCAGCGCCCGCGCCCGCGCCGGTCGCGGCCGAATCGCAGGAAGCGAGCTGGGACGACGTCGCGCTGGTCGACCCGCTCGGGCTGGAGGTCGGCTACCGGCTGATCTCGCTGGTGGACATGTCGCAAAACGGCGAACTGCTGGGCCGCATCAAGAGCATCCGCAAGAAGTTCGCGCAGGACATCGGCTTTCTGGTGCCCGTGGTGCATATCCGCGACAACCTGGAGATCAAGCCGAATGCCTATGTCGTCAAGCTCAAGGGCGTCGAGATCGGGCGTGGGGAAGCCACGCCGGGCCAGTGGATGGCGATCAATCCGGGGCAGGTCAGCGCCTCGCTCCCCGGCACGCAGACCAGGGACCCGGCCTTCGGCCTGCCGGCCATCTGGATCGACGCCAGCCTGCGCGAGCAGGCGCAGATCTACGGCTACACCGTGGTCGACGCCAGCACCGTCGTGGCCACGCACCTGAACCACCTGATCCATGCGCATTCGGCCGAACTGCTCGGGCGCCAGGAAGTGCAGCAGCTGCTGGACCGCATCGGCAAGGAGTCGCCCATGCTGGTGCAGGACCTGGTGCCCAAGGCGCTGCCCGTCACCAGCGTGCAGAAGGTGCTGCAGAACCTGCTGGGCGAGAGCGTGCCGATCCGCGACATGCGCACCATCCTCGATGTGCTCGCCGAGCATGCGCCGGCGGTGGCCGACACGACCGAGCTGACCTCGCTGATCCGGCTGGCCCTGGGCCGCGCGATCATCCAGGACCTGTATCCCGGCAACGAGCAGCTGCAGGTGATCGGCCTGGACAGCTCGCTCGACCGCATGCTGCTGCAGGCGCTGTCCAACAGCAATGGCCTGGAGCCCGGACTGGCCGACAACCTGCTGCAGCAGACCCAGGCGGCCATGGCGCGCCAGGCGCAACTGGGCCTGCCGGCGGTGCTGGTGGTGCAGCATCCGCTGCGGGTATTGCTGGCGCGCTTCCTGCGCCGCAGCCTGCCCGAGCTCAGGGTGCTGTCGCATGCCGAGATTCCCGACACCCGCACCATCCGCGTCACCGCCACGATTGGAGGCCAGTCATGACCCGTGGCAAGCAACCGGATGCGCACAGCCTGACCATCGTGGCGCCATCCATCCTGAAGGCGCTGCGGCTGATACGCGAGCAACTCGGGCCCGAGGCCTTCATCGTGTCGAGCACCGTGACCGCCGAAGGGGTGGAGGTCGTCGCTTCGCTGTTGGAGCCCGCAGCCCGCCTTGAGGTCGACAGCGTTCCCCTGGCGCTGGCGGGGCCGGCTGAACGCATGCTGCTGCCGGCGCCTGCCGTTCCGCTCGCGCCCATGGCGCTGGCCGATGCCGGAACAGGCGACGCCAGCGTCCTGCACGAAATCCATTCCATGCGCGGCATGATCGAAGAGCAGCTGGCCGGGCTGGCCTGGAACAAGACCCAGCGGCGCGACCCGCTGCGCGGCCAGTTGCTGCGCACCTTGCTCGGCGCCGGCTTCAGCGCCCGCCTGGCCCGGGACCTGCTGGCCGACCTGCCGGCCGGCCTGAACCATGCCGGCGGGCTGAACCACCTCAAGTCGGCCATGGCCCGCCAGATGCCCATGCTGGAGGACGAGGACGCGCTGATGAACGACGGCGGTGTCTATGCCCTGATGGGCCCGACCGGCGTCGGCAAGACCACCACCACGGCCAAGCTGGCGGCGCGCTGCGTGATGCGTTTCGGGGCGGAAAAACTCGCGCTGATCACCACCGACAGCTACCGCATCGGCGCCTACGAGCAATTGCGCATCTACGGGCAGATCCTGGGCGTGGCGGTGCATGCGGTCAAGGACGCGGGCGACCTCGAAGCGGTGCTCGCCAGCCTGCAGGACAAGCACATGGTGCTGATCGACACGGTCGGCATGAGCCAGCGCGACCGGGCCGTGTCCGACCAGATCGCCATGCTGTGCGGCGCCAGCCGCCCGGTCAAGCGCCTGCTGCTGCTCAATGCGGCCAGCCATGGCGACACGCTCAATGAAGTGGTGAAGGCCTACCGCCACGGCGCCCAGGCGCAAGGCGCAAGCGGCCTGGCAGGCTGCATCCTGACCAAGGTGGACGAAGCGACGCATCCCGGCGCGCTGATCGACATCGTGATCCGCCACCAGTTGCCGGTCCACTATGTCTCCAGCGGGCAGAAGGTTCCCGAGCACCTGATGCTTGGCGACCGCAAGCGCCT
>JAQGMN010000411.1 GCA_028292345.1 Polaromonas sp.
GAAGTCTTTCACAATGCCGAGCTTTCCGAATAAGCCATTTAAGAAAACACAACAACAATGAAAGCTTCATCATGAAAGTCTTGGTGGTGGGCGGCGGCGGCCGTGAACATGCGCTGGCCTGGAAACTGGCCCAGTCGCCCAGGGTGCAGGCCGTTTATGTCGCGCCGGGCAATGGCGGAACAGCCCTCGATTCCCGGCTTGAGAATGTAAATATCACTGATCCCGTGGCCTTGCGTGGTTGGGCTGCTGCAGAAAAAATAGCGTTGACGGTCGTTGGCCCGGAACAGCCTCTGGCGGCCGGCATCGTCGATGAGTTCCGCGCGCATGGACTGCGGGTGTTTGGCCCGACCAAGGCGGCTGCGCAACTGGAAAGCTCCAAGGCGTTTTCCAAGGCCTTCATGAAGCGCCACCATATTCCGACCGCCGACTACGAAACCTTCAACGATGCAGCGGCCGCGCATGCCTATGTCGATGAAAAAGGCGCGCCGATCGTGGTCAAGGCCGACGGCCTGGCCGCCGGCAAGGGCGTGGTGGTGGCCATGAACCTGCACGAGGCGCATGAGGCGATCGAATTCATGCTGGCGCCGGACCCGCAATTCAATCCGCTGGGCGTGAGCCACAACGAAGGCGGCGCGCGCGTGGTGATCGAGGAATTCCTTCAGGGCGAGGAAGCCAGCTTCATCGTCATGTGCGATGGCAAGAACGTCGCCGTTCTGGCCACCAGCCAGGACCACAAGCGCCTGCTCGACGGCGACCTGGGCCCCAACACGGGCGGCATGGGCGCTTATTCGCCCGCCCCGGTGGTCACGCCCGATGTCCATGCCCGGGCGATGCGCGAGATCATCCTGCCCACCATCCGGGGCATGGAAAAAGATGGCATTCCGTTCACCGGTTTTTTATACGCCGGCCTCATGATCGATGCGCAGGGCAAGCCCAAGACGCTGGAATTCAACTGCCGCATGGGCGACCCGGAAACGCAGCCGATCATGATGCGGCTGAAAACCGATTTGTTCGACGTATTGATGGCAGCCACATCGGGAAACCTCGACAAGGTGGAAATGGAATGGGACCGGCGTCCGGCGCTGGGCGTGGTGATGGCCGCGCACGGTTATCCGATGCACCCACGCAAGGGCGATGTCATCCAAAACCTGCCTCCGGCCAGTGAAGACGCCATGGTGTTTCATGCTGGAACGCAGCGCCAGGACGGCGCCACGGTCACGTCGGGCGGCCGCGTGCTGTGCGTGACGGCGCTCGGCAGCACCGTCAAGGCGGCGCAGCAGCGCGCCTACGAAGTCGCCCGGGGGATTGATTTCGACGGGGCGCAGTACCGCAAGGACATCGGTCACCGGGCTGTCAAGTCCTGAAAGCCGGCTATGTCCCGCATCGATCTTTCAGCCGTTCGCGTTTATTTGCTGGGTCTTCAGGAGCGCATCACCGATGCCATTGCCGAAATAGACGGCCAGCCTTTTGTGAGCGACCCCTGGCAAAAGGAACCGGGCGAGATGCTTCAGGGCAATGGCATCACCAAAATCCTGGAGCAGGGCAATGTGTTCGAGCGTGCCGGCTGTGGCTTTTCGCATGTGCGTGGCCCCTGCCTGCCACCGTCAGCGACCCAGCACCGGCCGGAACTGGCAGGCGCACCGTTCGAGGCGATGGGCGTTTCCCTGGTGTTCCATCCCCGCAACCCTTACGCGCCAACGGTTCATATGAATGTCCGGATGCTGGCGGCAACGCCCGTCGGAGGAGTGGCGGAGCCGGTCTGCTGGTTCGGCGGCGGCATGGACCTGACGCCTTTTTACGGTTTTGATGAAGATGCGGTGCATTTCCACCAGGTTTGCAAGGACATGCTGGCACCGTTTGGCGAAGACAAATATCCGCGTTTCAAGCAGTGGTGCGATGAGTATTTTTTCCTCAAGCACCGCCAGGAGCAGCGCGGCATCGGCGGCGTGTTTTTCGACGATTTCCAGGAGCTTGGCCTGACGCAGAGCCTGGCGATGATGCAGCGGGTGGGCAATTCATTCCTGCAGGCGTATCTGCCGATCATCGAACGTCGCAAGGACAGCGTTTTCACGCAGCGTGAACGCGATTTTCAGTTGTACCGCCGCGGCCGCTATGTGGAGTTCAACCTGGTGTGGGACCGGGGAACCCATTTCGGGCTCCAGTCCGGGGGGCGCACCGAATCGATCCTGATGTCGATGCCCCCGCTGGCAAGCTGGGCTTACCAGCGCCCGAATGAAGCCGGATCGCCCGAGGAACGCCTGTACAAAGAGTATCTTGTCAGGCGGGAATGGGTTTGAGCGCTGACACTGCCGGCCGGCCCCAACGCATCGGCGTGTTCGGCGGTGCGTTTGACCCGCCTCACAATGCCCATGTCGCGTTAGCCAAGGCGGCGCTGGCGCAGTGCGGTCTGGATGTGCTGCATGTCATCCCGACCGGTCAGGCATGGCACAAGGCCAGGACCCTCAGTGCGCCCGAACACCGTCTGGCCATGGCCCGGCTGGCGTTCGACACTATCGAAGGCGTTGTGGTGGATGCGCGTGAATTGCAGCGAACGGGACCAACCTTCACCATCGACACGCTGAAGGCCTTGCAAGCCGAAAATCCAGCGTGCCAGCTCTATCTGTTCATAGGCGCCGACCAGTTTGCGACCTTTGGCCAATGGCACAAATGGAGGGAGATTCTTGAAATCGCTATAATTTGTATAGCTGATCGCACAGAATCCGCGCTGACTCAAAGCCAGTTTGACGTTTATGCGCCGCACAATCACCGGTTTTTCATCCTCAAGCTGCCCTGGATGCCGGTCAGCGCCACCCAGATTCGCCAGATGATGGCTTCGGGCTCGTTCACCGCCGAAGAAGCCGGAAAACTGGTTCCCGGAGCGGTTGCACGTTATATTTCGCACTACCAACTATACCGCCCCGGTTAATTTTTTACCTTATTGAAGCAAAGCATTGCATGACCCCTACCCCTGTCAAAACCTCAAGCACCGAGGGCAAAAAAGATGTCCAAAAACTGCAGCGCGCCATCATCGACGGCCTCGAAGATGTCAAGGCGCAAGATATCCAGGTGTTTGATACCGAGCACATCACATCGCTGTTTGAGCGCGTGATCGTGGCCTCGGGAACGTCCAACCGACAGACCAAGGCGCTTGCCGCCAGCGTGCGCGACGCCGTGCGGGACGCCGGTTTCGCCAAGCCGCGCATTGAGGGTGAGGACAACGGCGAGTGGATCATTGTTGACTGCGGCGCGGCGGTTGCCCACATCATGCAACCCACGATTCGCCAGTATTACAACCTGGAAGAACTCTGGGGCGACAAGCCGATCAAGCTCAAGCTCGGAGCCCCTACGCCGCTGCCAAAGGCCGCCAAGGTCGAAGCGAAAGCAGAAGTCAAGCCGGCCAGGTCGCGTACGGCAGTTGGCGGTAAATCAAAGTCAACCGCCAAGCCCGCAAAGGCAGCAAAAGGTATTGGCCAAGAAAGCTTGCCGGACGCCGCAACGCTTGCACGAACCGATGACGGCACTTATGTTGGCCGCGTTGGAAAGACGCATGACTGGACGGCCAAACGCAATGCGACTGAACCGGCTGCCGAACCTGAAGCCAAGCCGATCAAGGCTCGCAAGCCATCTTCCAGGGTGACTCCGGCTGAATCCAGGCCGGCGG
Organism: Polaromonas sp.; assembly: GCA_028292345.1. GTDB lineage: Bacteria > Pseudomonadota > Gammaproteobacteria > Burkholderiales > Burkholderiaceae_C > Polaromonas. The sequence continues at coordinate 3,662 of JAQGMN010000411.1, forward strand.
CACCAAAGGCCGCCGTGAAAAAGGTGAACGTCAAAGCACCCATTGTGAAGATTCCTGTGGCAAGGAAAGTTGCTGCCAAGCAGGCTGCCGTGAAGACGGCGGTTAAAAAACCTGCTGCCAGAAAGACAGTTGCGAAGAAAACCACGCCCCGGAGCGAATGAGGCTGACCATCGTAGCCGTCGGCCAGAAAGTGCCCGATTGGGCCCAGGCGGCCTACGACGACTACGCCAAACGCTTTCCGCCTGAGTTGAAGGTTGAACTCAGGGCCGTCAAGACCGAACCGCGTGGCTCCAAAACCTTGGAAACTTTGCTGGTAGCGGAGCGCATCCGCATTGAAGGCGCTATTGCCCGGGGCTGCCGGGTCGTGGTGCTGGATGAGCGTGGTACGGCCGTGACCACCATGGCGCTGGCAGAAAATCTCAAGAGCTGGCAACTGTCCGGCGATGATGTTGCCATCGTGATCGGTGGTCCCGATGGGCTGGATCCCGGCTTCAAGCAGTCAGCCCATCAAC
>JAQGMN010000176.1 GCA_028292345.1 Polaromonas sp.
GTCACAGTCCGCTCCCCCGCGCGGTCTGCCGGTGCATCAGCCAGAGCAGGTAGCCCCCGCCCAGCACGGCGGTCAGCACGCCCACGGGCAGTTCCTGCGGCGCCACCAGGCCCCGGGCCAGGATGTCGGCGGCGGTGAGCAGCACCGCGCCCATCAGGCTGGCCAGGCCGATCAGCCGGCCGTGGGTGGTCTTGACGACCGAGCGCACCAGGTGCGGCGCGGCCAGCCCGACAAAGGCGATCAGCCCGGTCTGCGCCACCGCCGTTCCGGTCGCCAGGGCCAGCACCGCCACCAGCGCGGCGCGCATCTGCACCAGCGGCAGGCCCAGGCTTTGCGCGGTCGATTCGCCCAGCGCCAGGCCGTCGAGCGCATGGCCCATCATCCAGGCGGCCAACGTCAATACCGCAAACACGGCCGCCATGATGGCGCAGGCCGTCCAGCCGACAAAGCCGGTGCTGCCCAGCATGAAGGACTGCATGGCCTGCATGATCTCGGGCGTGAGCAGCAAGACCAGCGAGGTGATGGCGCCCAGCACCACGCCGACGATCACGCCGGCCAGCAGCAGCCGCAGGGTGTGCTGCACGCCCTTGGCCAGCAGCAGCGTCAGCAGCACGGCCAGCACCGCGCCGACGAAAGCCGCGCCGGTCAGGCCGATGCGCGCCAGCCAGTGCGTCGCCAGCGGCGAGATGCCGAACAACGCCATCGCCAGCGCCACGCCCAGCGAGGCGCCCGAGGCGCTGCCCAGCAGGTAGGGGTCGGCCAGCGGGTTGCGGAACAGCCCTTGCGCCACCGCGCCGGCCAGCCCCAGCAAGGCCCCTGCCAGCCAGGCGCCCAGTGTGCGCGGCAGGCGGATCTCGGAGACGATCAGCAGCGCCTGGGGGTCGCGCCGCATGTCCAGCACGCTGTCAAAGCCGGTGCTGCCGACGCTCACGCCCAGCAGCAGCAAGCCCACCGACGCCAGCGCCAGCACGGCCGCCAGCCACAACGCCCTGCGGTGCGGATGCGAAATCGACATGCTCATCCGGCCTTGTCCGCAATGCATTTGGCCATGATGCGGGCCGCTTCGGCCATGCGCGGCCCCGGGCGCACCACCACGTCGGACTCGCCCGTGCCGTAGACGCAGATGCGCTGCTCCTTCACCGCCTTGATGCTGGACCAGCCCGGGTAGGACGCCATGGCCTGCATGCTGCGGTTCCCCACCATGATCAGGTCCGGATTGGCCCGCACCACGAACTCCGGATTGATGCGCGGAAACGGCCCGAGCGCGGCGGGAATGATGTTCTTCACCCCCAGCCGGGTCAGGGTTTCACCGATGAAGGAAGACTCGCCGGCGGCATACGGCCCGCGGCTCACTTCAAAATAAACCCGCGTGTTTTTCGCCCGTGGGGACAGCGACTGCGCCGCCGCCTCGACGCTCGCGTCGATGATGCGCCAGAGCCGGTCGGCGCCGGCGGCGTCGGGAATGTCGAGCAGCGCGCCGAGCTTTTTCAGCACCCGGCGCACGTCGGCATGGTTCTTGGGTTCGAGCGCCAGCACCTTGATGCCCAGCGACTCCAGCCGTTCGCTGGCGCGCGAGGACACGGCCAGCAGCACCACGTCGGGTTTGAGGGCGACGATGGCCTCGATGTTCGGGTCGATCCCGCCGCCCACCACCGGCAGGCGCTGGATGCTGGCCGGGTGGTTCGAATAGCGGTCCACGCCGACGATGCGGTGGCATTGCTCCAGTGCGCACACGCCTTCGGTCAGCGACGGCAGCACGCTGACGATGCGCTGCGGGCTGTGCGCGAAGGTCACCGTGACGCCCCGGTCGTCGGTGACCTGCAGCGCGTGCGCGGGCACGAGTGCGGCCATGAAAAGCAGCAACATGAAAAGCATGGCGAAAGGTTTGAGTCCGCTGGCCCTCACCCCAGCCCTCTCCCGGAGGGAGAGGGAGTAAGAAAAATTCACCATGCCTGGCCTTTCAGATTCAGCGGGAGCCCGGCCGCCATCAGCGTGACGCGCTCGCAGGCCTGCGCCACGTCCTGGTTCAGCCGCCCGAGCGCATCGACAAAGGCGCGCGTTTCGCGGCCCAGCGGAATCACGCCCAGGCCGATCTCGTTACCGACCAGGACGACCGGGCCGGCAGCCTGCTTGATTGCTACCAAAAGCATAGCTATGTGCGCCGATGTATCTTGCGCCAGAGGCATATTTTCCTTGAATTGTTCGGCCGGCATGCGCAGGTTCGTCAGCCACAGCGTCAGGCAGTCCACCACGACCAGCGTGTGCGGCTGGCTGTGACGGGCCAGCGCCTCGGCCAGTTGCACCGGCTCTTCCACCGTCTGCATGCCCGGCACGCGCCCGGCGCGGTCGGTTTGGTGGCGCGCGATGCGCTCGCGCATTTCCTCGTCCCATGGCTGGGCGGTGGCGATCAGCACGGCGCTGTGCGCCGGCGAACGCGCCAGCCAGCGGCGCGCCAGCAGTTCGGCGCGGCGCGACTTGCCGCTTTTCTGGCCGCCCAGGATCAGCTCGCTGCGGGCAATCGCCAGTTCCTCAGCCATGCTGGCGGCTCCATTCCATGATGAACTTGTGCAGCTTTTCAACGCCGTCGGTCAGCGCCGCCGGGCCGGGCTGCAGGATTTCGGACGACTTGATCTCGAACAGCTGATGATTTTTGACAGCCGGCACGTTCTCCCAGCCCAGCCGGGCGGCGACCAGCTCGGGCCTGAACTTCTTGCCGCACCAGGAGCCGAAAATGATGTCGGGCGCGCGCCGCACGATGTCCAGGCCGTCGGCAATGATGCGGCCCTTGCCCATGGGTTCCTTCGCCAGTTCGGGAAAGCAGTCGTCGCCGCCGGCAATGCCGACCAGCTCGGACACCCAGGCGATGCAGCTGATGTGCGGGTCGTGCCATTCCTCGAAAAACACGCGCGGCCGGCGCTTGAGGCTGCTGGCCGCGCGCTCGATCTCAAGCAGCCGCTGCTGCATGCCGTGGATCAGCGCCAGGCCGCGCTCGGCCTGCCCAACCATCGCGGCGAGCTGGTACATCATCGAGAAAATCTCGGCCACGCTGCGCTGGTTGAAGATGGTGACCTGGATTCCGTGCCTGATCAGCTGCGCCGCGATGTGGGCCTGCAGGTCCGAAAAGCCGATCACGCAGTCGGGACGCAGTTGGACGATCTTGTCGATCTTGGCGCTCAGGTAGGCGCTGACCTTGGGCTTTTCCTCCCGGGCGCGCGGCGGGCGAACGGTGTAGCCCGAGATGCCGACGATGCGCCGCTCCTCGCCCAGCAGGTACAGCCATTCGGTGGGCTCTTCGGTCAGGCAGACGATGCGCTGCGGGCCGTAGGCGCTGCTGTCGGGGCTGGCGGCCAGAGCGCGCCAGCCGGTGGTTTCTTCAGTCATGGCCATCCTTCAAGAAGAGGCGCGCCGCCGTCGCCGGGCTGGACGGGAACCAGGCGTGGAAATAACTCGCCTTGACCGAACCTGTCGATCCCGCCACATACAGCGCCTCGCCTTCGCCGCGCAAGGCGCGCCCCGGCGCGGCCTGGGTGCGGCCTGCGGCCTGCAGCGGCGTGGCGCAGGTGGAATAGTGAAAGGTGTGGCCGCGCAAGGTGCCGCCGGCCACTTCAAGCTGCTGCGGCCCGAGCGCGGCCAGGCGTTTTTGCATCGTCACGCGCCCGGGCAGGATGCCCCACATCGAATGGCTGAGGCCATCGACGCCGATGAGCTGGTCGAACAAGGCCATCATGCCGCCGCACTCGGCCCAGACCGGCTTGCCGGCCTGGACATGCGCGGCGATGCCGCCTTTCATGGCCGTGTTGGCGGCCAGCGTGTCGGCATGCAGTTCGGGATAGCCGCCGGGCAGCCACAGCGCATCGCACGGCGGCAACGCGCCGTCCCGGAGCGGCGAAAAGTACACCAGTTCGGCCCCCAGGGCCTGCAGGCAGTCGATGTTGGCGGCATAAAGGAAACAGAAGGCCGCATCGCGGGCCACGGCAATCGTGCGGCCCTGCAAGGCTGCGGACGGAACATCGGGCGCCGCTGCACCACTGATGTCGAAATCAACCGCCCAGGCCTGCAGGTCGCCGGCCGTCATCCGACCCAGCCTGGTTTCAGCCAGTGCGTCGGCCGCCGCATCCAGCCGCTGCATCGCATCGCCCAGTTCATGGTCCATGACCAGGCCCAGGTGCCGCTCGGGCAGGCTCAGGGCTTCGTTGCGCATGAGGGCGCCCAGCCATTGCGCCGGGTTGCGCAGGCCGTCCTCCAGCATCACCGCGTGGCCGGGCGACGCCACCCGGTTGGCCAGCACGCCGGCGAAGCGCAAGCCTTCGCGGTAGTGCTGCAGGCCCCAGGCCAGGGCGCCAAAGGTGCCGGCCATGGCGCTGGCATCGATCACCGCGACGACGTTCAAGCCGAAGCGCTGCGCCAGATCGGCCGCGCTCGGCTGGCCGTCGAACAGGCCCATCACGCCCTCGACAATGACGAGGTCCGCCTCAAGGGCCGCGTCGTGCAGGCGCCGAGCGCAGTCGGCCTCGCCCGTCATCCACAGGTCGAGCTGATGCACCGGCGCGCCGCTGGCCAGCGCCAGCCAGTACGGGTCCAGAAAGTCCGGCCCGCACTTGAAGACGCGCACCGTGCGGCCCTGGCGCGCATGCAGCCTCGCCAGCGCGCACGCCACCGTGGTCTTGCCCTGGCCGGACGCCGGGGCGGCGATGAGGATGGCGGGGCAGCGGGCCATGCCTACAGCGGCGCCCACTTCACGCCAACGTAGAACGAACGTCCCGCCGTGGCATAGGTGCGGGCCAGCTCGTACTGCCTGTCGGCCAGGTTGTCCACCCGTGCCAGCAGGGTCCAGTCCTTGGCTATCGGCGTGCTGGCGCTCAGGTTGAGCAGGCTGTAGCCGCTCAGCACCCGGGTGTTGGCCGCGTCGTCGAAGCGCCGGCCGGAAAACTGGGCTTCGGCGCCCAGCTGCCAGCTGCCCACCCGCGTGTCGGCGCTCAGGGTTCCGTGCTGTTTCGCGCGGCGGGCCAGCGACCTGCCGGTGGCCAGATCGCGCGGGTTCTGCACGTCCAGCGATGCGGCGAGGTTGACGCCGCCGACGGCATGCGCGGCCGTCAGCGTGGCGCCGGAATACTGGGCGCGCGCGGTGTTGGAATAGCAGCCGAAAGACGATGCGCAGGTGCCGGCGCCGGCAAAGGTGATCAGGTTGTCCACCTTGTTCCGGTAGGCCACCAGCCCGACGCTGCTGGCGCCCTGCGCCCAGCGCAGCCCCAGCTCGACGTTGCGGCTGCTTTCGGGAACCAGCGTGGCCACGCCGTATTCGCTGAAGCGCTGGTACAGCGTGGGCGCCCGGAACGCCGTGCCGGCCGATGCCGATGCGCGCCATTCGGGCGTGAAGGCATAGGCATAGGCCGCGCTGCCGGTGGTCTTGCCGCCAAATTCGCTGTCCTTGTCATGGCGCAGGTTGAACTGGACGGTGTGGTTCTTTTCCGTGAAGCCGTAGCCCAGCGCCAGCGCATTTTGCGAACGGCCCTGGTCGATGGGCGCATTCTTCAGGTGGTCTTCCTTGCGCTCCAGGGCGGCGGTGAACAGCTGCGCGCCCAGGCGGAACTCGTTTTGCAGCGTGTAGCCGCGCAGCCGGGTGAGCGTCAGGTAGGGCGAGGGACGGGTTTCATAACGGTCGGTTGAATCGGTGACCGACAGCCGGGTGCTCCAGGCATCGGTCCACTGCGCCTGCCAGTTCAGTCCCAGCGCATGGAGTTCATGCAGGTTGCGGTCGTCCTTGCCCAGGCCGTTGTCGTAACCCGAATCCATGTCGCTGGTCAGGTAGGTGGCTTCCAGGCGGTGCGCCCGGTTCACCTGAAAGCCCAGCCGCAGGTTCGCCGACTGGCCGCGGTAGTCGTCGCGGTCCGGATTCTGGGCCGGCACGGTGCGGGCATTGAAGCCATCGCTTTGCTCGTGCGACAGGCCCAGCGCATAGTCGAAGCCGCCGCTGGCGCCGCTAAAACCCGCGTCGAGCTTGCGGGTGTTGTAGGTTCCCAACCCCGCGCCGGCGAAGGGCGCAAAGCCCTGCTCGCCGCGCTTGGTGAATATCTGGATGACGCCGCCCAGGGCGTCCGACCCGTACACCGCGCCGGCCGGGCCGCGCAGCACCTCGATGCGGTCGATCAGCGCCAGGGGAATGCTTTCCCATGCCGCGCCGCCGGTCGCCTGGGAATCCACCCGCACGCCGTCGATGTAGACGGCGGTGAACCGGGACTCGGCGCCGCGAAGGAACACGCTGGTGTTGGCGCCGGGGCCGCCGTTGCGCGACATTTCAATGCCCGGGACGCGCTTGAGGACATCGGCCAGGCCGGCCGCGCCGCTGCGCTCGATTTTCTGGCGGTCGATGATGGTCACATCGGCCACCACGTCGCTCAGGGGCTGGGCGGTGCGGGTGGCGGTGACGACCGTTTCGCGCAGTTGCGGCGAAGTCGGGGTTTGCGCAAAAGCCGGAAATGCAAGCATCAAGGCCAGTGGCAGTGCGGCCAAGGGCACGTTGGAAATACAGGTTTTCATTGGAATCAAGCTGTCAATAACAAGGCTCTCACCGGCTTCCCCGCCAGTGCATGAGCGTCACGAATTCGGCGCCCCCTGAAAGAGGACGCGCGCATTCACCTTGTTGGCCGGTATCCGGGCTCGCGGAACTGCTTTCATCGCCTTCCCAAGCGCGTGTTCAAAACGCTCAGTGGCTCATGATGAAAACTGAATGCGGCCCTGACTTGCTCAGGGCGCTGCATTCGTCCGTTTACCGTTGCGGGGGCAGCGCAGGTTAGAGGCCCAAGCGCTTGCGGGCCGGCTTGAACCGGCGCGCATGGCGTTGACTTCCCCCTGCTTCCCGTTGAACTGCGGCATGCGAACCATGCTGCGAGCACCAACATCGGGCATTCTACGCGGCAAAATACACCTGACCCTACAATCGCAAGTGCCATGCCGAACCAACACCCCATTGATCCCATCGACCAGATTACCGAACGGGTAGAACAGCTTTTGCTGCGCTACGAGGAATTGCAGCGCATCAACGCACAGCTCGGCGAACAGGTCACTGCCCTGGCGCATGAGCGGGATTCGCTCAGGTCCCGGCTCAGCGCCGCCCGCGCCCGCGTGGATGCCCTGATCGAGCGCCTGCCCGAAACCACCGACTCCCTGGCCAACCCCTTTGCGGACCCTGCGCGATGAAACAGCTTGAAGTACAGATCATGGGCCAGAACTACATGCTGGGCTGCCCGGAAAACAGCGAAGCCCGCCTGCTGGAAGCAGTTGACACGGTGGATTCGGCCATGTGCAAGATCCGCGATGCCGGCAAGGTCAAGGCACGCGACCGGATCGCCGTCCTGGCGGCGCTGAACCTGGCCTACCAGTTGCTGGAGCCTGCGCCCGCATTCATGGAACCCGCGCTGCAGACGGCGGATTCGCTGGCCAATGCCGACAATGGCGCGAGCGAGGCGACCCGTGCCCAGTTGCAGGCCCTGCTTGAAAAGCTCGACGCCGCGCTGGCCGGCCAGAATCCCGCGGCTTGACCTGTTCGGACCTTTGCCGCGAAACCGATCCGCCGTATGGGCCTACAATTGAATTGTCTGCGGTGCGCGCCGGGCTTTATATTTCCTTGAACCAATGCTCCACGAGCTCGGGCTTGGTAAATTGTCAGACAGGTGTGATCGTCTCGCGTCAGACGAACCCGAAGCCTGACTGCCCTCGCCCACCTGAACCCCGGTTCAGGATGACGGTCCGGTGGCATTCGCAGACACCTCATTCGTATTTTTTTCATTCCCTTCGCTTCGGGCATTGCCGTTCTGACCCGAACGCGGTCGCTGCCCTGTCGCCCCAACGCTGCCGCGCATGATACTTGAACCCCTGCTGATCCTTGAACTGGCCGTGCTCGGCGTGGGCACCGGCTTCCTCGCCGGCCTGCTGGGCATCGGCGGCGGGATGCTGATGGTGCCGTTCATCACCATCATCCTGGCCAATCGCGGCGTTTCCGCCGACCTGGCGGTGAAAATGGCCATCGCCACGTCCATGGCCACCATCATCTTCACGTCCCTGTCCAGCGTGCGGGCGCACCACAAGCGCGGCGCCGTTCGCTGGGACATCGTCAGGCGGCTGGCGCCAGGCATTGTGGCGGGCAGCATCATCGGCAGCCTGGGCGTGTTCGCCTTGCTCAAGGGTTCGTACCTGGCGATTTTCTTTGGCCTGTTCGTGAGCTTTTCCGCCACGCAGATGTTCCTGGACAAAAAACCCAAGCCGACGCGCCAGATGCCCGGTACCGGCGGCCAGCTGGCGGCGGGCGGCTTCATCGGCTTCCTGTCGGGACTTGTCGGCGCAGGCGGCGGGTTCATCAGCGTGCCATTCATGACCTGGTGCAATGTGCCCATCCACAATGCCGTCGCCACCTCAGCGGCGCTGGGTTTTCCGATTGCCGTGGCCAATGTGCTGGGCTATGCCGTGAGCGGGCAAAGCGTGCAGAACCTGCCCGAAGGCTCGTTTGGCTATATCTGGCTGCCGGCGCTGGTCGTGATTGCGGTGTGCAGTTTTCTAACCGCACCGCTGGGTGCCAGGGCAGCGCACAGCATTCCGGTCGGCAAGCTCAAGCGGGTGTTTGCCAGCATCCTGTACCTGCTGGCGGCCTACATGCTCTACAAAGGGCTGAGCAGCTAGGCCTGCAGGTCGAGCCCCTCATGCCTTGAGCGGCGGCGCCATCACGACCATGCCGTCCTCATCGGCATACAGCCAGTCGCCCGGACAGATCCATACCCCCTGGACCTGCACCGCAACGTCTCGTTGCCCTTCCTGCCTTTTTTCGGTGGGCAGGGGCATGGCGGCCAGCGCGCGTATGCCGGTGCCACACTGTGCCAGTTCGATGACATCGCGCACGCAGCCGTCCACCACGACGCCGGCCCAGCCGTTTTTGGCAGCCGCAGCCCCCAGGTTCCCGCCGACCAGCGCACGGCGCAGCGAAGCGCCGCCATCGACCACCAGCACCCGTCCTTCGCCGGGCGAGTCCACCGCAGCCTTGACCAGTGAATTGTCTTCAAAGCATTTGACCGTTGACACCGGGCCGCTGAAACGGGCGACGCCGCCGAAGTCCCTGAACACAGGCGGCAAGACCCGGAACTGACCCGAACTGTCGTTTTTATGGGCATCGCAAAGATCGCACGTCGCGAATGCCGGGGCAGGAGTCTGGGTCATTTCGGGTTCGTTTTCAGAAAGAGATTGAAGAATTATCCGGGCATCAGGACCGCCTTCTATGGCTCAGTTCGGCACCCAGGCATTGATTTTTTGATTTTCAGGGGTAAATCTTCCACATGAGGCCGGAAATAAAGTGTTTTCCCGCTTTCAAACAGGATTTTCTCCAGTAGCATGCGCTAAGCCACGAAGAAGTCGTTCTTGCTGTGGCGATCTGTCAACTGTCTAGAAGGAATCCATCATGGCAACTGCAACAAAAGCGCCAGCAAAAAAAGCGGCTCCAGAAAAAACTGTCGCTGCAAAAAAAGCGGCGCCTGCCAAAACGGCTGCCGCTAAAAAAGCCAGCCCTGCCAAGGAAGCTGCAACGGCCAAACCAGCTGCAAAGAAAGTCGCTGCACCCGCCAAGAAGCGCACACCGAATCCAGCCTTCATGAAAGCGCTGACCCTGAGCCCCGAGTTGTCAGCCGTCGTCGGCGACAAGCCTTTGCCGCGCACTGAAATTGTCAGCAAGCTGTGGGTCTACATCAAGGCCAACAACCTGCAGGACCAGGCCAACAAGCGCATGATCAACGCAGACAAGAAACTGCTGGCCGTTTTCGGCAAGCCACAAGTTTCCATGTTCGAAATGGCAGGTCTGATCGGCAAGCACGTCAAGTAACCGGTCACTTGCCGATTTCTCTCAAGAGCCGCTGTTCAGCGGCTTTTTTTGTGCCCGCTTTGCAGTGCGCTTTTCAGGCGATCCATGCACCACCGGCAGCGCGAAGTGTCACTTGGGCGAATAGGGTAAACAAGGAGAAATGGCGCCGCAAAACGGATCAAGCCAGGAAATTAATCGCTAAGATTGAAAGCTGCTGGCTCAATTATTGCTGCACTGCCCGGGATAAAGCACTGATGTCTTCCTCAACGGCCTTTGCCGCCGTCATCACCCACTCCGTGCACCTGTTGCGGCCCCGTCTTGTCAAGACTTACCTTGCCCCTTTTTCGCAACCATGCTGCGCTTTATCTTTACCCGCCTGAGCCTGATCATTCCCACCTTCCTGGGCATGACGCTGCTGGCTTTTTTCCTGATCCGCATGGTGCCGGGCGACCCGATCGAGACCATGGCGGGCGAGCGCGGCATTGATCCGGCGCGCCATGCGCAACTGCTCAAGGAGTTCGGCCTCGACAAGCCGGTGCTGGTGCAGTACGGCATCTATATCGGCCGGGTGCTCAAGGGCGACCTGGGCAAGTCGCTGATCACGCAGGAACCCGTCCTCAGCGAATTCATGACGCTGTTTCCGGCCACGATCGAACTGGCCGTCTGCGCCATTCTTTTCGCGCTGCTCATCGGCATTCCGGCAGGCATTTTGGCGGCCGTCAAGCGCAACTCTATTCTTGACCACGGTGTGATGGGCGTGTCGCTGACCGGGTATTCCATGCCGATCTTCTGGTGGGGCCTGCTGCTGATCCTGCTTTTTTCAGTCCAGCTGGGCTGGACGCCGGTGTCGGGCCGCATGTCGGTGCAGTACTACATCGAGCCGACCACGGGCTTTTTGCTGATCGATTCGCTGCTGTCGGAGGACAAGGGCGCCTTCTGGTCGGCGGCCTCGCACCTGATCTTGCCGACGATTGTGCTGGGCACGAATCCGCTGGCCGTCATTGCGCGCATGACGCGCTCGGCCATGCTCGAAGTGCTCGGCGAGGACTACATCCGCACCGCGCGGGCCAAGGGCCTGTCCAACCTGCGCGTGGTGGCGGTCCATGCCCTGCGCAATGCCTTGATTCCGGTGATCACCGTGATCGGGCTGCAGGTCGGCGTGCTGTTCACCGGCGCCATCCTGACCGAAACGATTTTTTCCTGGCCCGGCGTCGGTAAATGGCTGATCGAGGCCATCAGCCGGCGCGACTATCCGGTGCTGCAGGGCGGTATCCTGCTGCTGGGCGCCATTGTCATGGCGGTCAACCTGCTGGTGGACATCACCTACGGCATCATCAACCCCCGCATCAGGCACCAGCGATGAGCACGGCTATGTTGAAAACCAAACTTTCGGCAGCGCCGGCCCCGGCCCATCCGCTGCGCGAATTCTGGAGCTATTTCAGCGCCAACCGTGGCGCCGTGATGGGCCTGGTCATCGTCGTGGCGGTGCTGCTGGTGGCCTTGTTCGCCCCGTGGCTGGCACCGCATGCGCCCAACATCACCGACAGCGCCGTGTTCCTGAAGCCGCCCGCCTGGCAGTCGGGCGGTTCCTGGTCCTATCCGCTGGGCACCGACGCCATCGGCCGCGACATCCTGTCGCGCCTGATGCATGGGGCGCGGCTGTCACTGGTCATCGGTCTGGCCGTGGTGGCGATATCGGTCGTCGTGGGCACCGTGCTGGGGCTGCTGGCCGGATTTTTCCGCGGCATTTTTGAAATCGCCATCATGCGCCTGATGGACATCATCTTGACGCTGCCCAGCCTGCTGCTGGCGATCGTCATCGTCGCCATCCTGGGCCCCGGCCTGATGAACGCGATGCTGGCCGTGGCCATCGTGGTGCTGCCGCATTACGTGCGCATCACCCGCGCGGCGGTGATTGCAGAAACCTCGCGCGACTACGTCACCGCCGCCCGCATGAGTGGCGCGGGCCGGATGCGGCTGATGTTCAGCGAAATTTTGCCGAACTGCACCGCGCCGCTGATCGTGCAAGCGTCGCTCGGCGTGTCCACCGCCATTCTGGACGCCGCGGCGCTCGGCTTTTTGGGCCTGGGCGCCCAGCCGCCTTCGCCCGAATGGGGAACCATGCTGGCCGATGCGCGCGAATTCGTGCTGCGCGCCTGGTGGGTCGTGACCTTTCCCGGGCTGGCCATCCTGATCACCGTGCTGGCGTTCAACCTGCTGGGCGACGGGCTGCGCGATGCGTTCGATCCCAAACTCAAACGCTGAAGTTCTACTGATATGCCACTGCTTGAAATAGAAAACCTGTCCGTCGAGTTTCCTTCGCAAAACGGCGTGATGCATGCGGTGGACGGCGTCAGCCTGTCGCTGGAGGAAGGCGAAGTGCTCGGCATCGTCGGCGAATCGGGCTCCGGCAAGAGCGTCACCATGATGGCGCTGATGGGCCTGGTGGCCTTTCCGGGCCGGGTGCGCGCCGACAAGCTGCGCTTTGCCGGACACGACCTGCTCCGCTTGTCGGATGGCGAGCGCGGCAAGCTCACCGGCAAGGACGTGGCGATGATCTTCCAGGACCCGACGACCAGCCTGAATCCGTGCTTCACCGTCGGCTTCCAGATCACCGAGACGCTGCGCCTTCACCTGGGCATGGACCGCAAGGCCGCCACGCGCCAGGCCATCGAGTTGCTGGAGCAAGTCGGCATTCCGGCGCCCGAAAGCCGGCTCAAGGCCTATCCGCACCAGCTGTCGGGCGGCATGAACCAGCGGGTGATGATTGCCATGGCGATTGCCTGCAACCCGCGCCTGCTGATCGCCGACGAACCGACGACCGCGCTCGACGTGACCATCCAGGCGCAAATCCTCGATCTGCTGCGCAGCCTGCAAAAGGAACGCGGCATGGCGCTGGTGCTGATCACCCACAACATGGGCGTGGTGTCCGAGATGGCGCAGCGGGTGGCGGTGATGTATGCCGGCCAGATCATGGAAGAGCAAAGCGCCCACGCCCTGTTCAACACCCCCCGGCATCCCTACACCGAAGCGCTGCTGGCCGCACTGCCCGAGCGCAGCGACGGCAGCGCGCGCCTGGCGACCATTCCCGGCATGGTGCCGGGCCTCTACGACCGGCCGTCCGGTTGCCTGTTCGCGCCGCGATGCGCCTATGCCACCGAGCATTCGCGCAGCGTGCGCCCGGCCTTGCGCGCCTGGCAGGACGGCATGGTGCGCTGCCACTATCCCCTGGGCGATCCTGCCCGGGAAGCGGCCCTGGCGCACGACAACCCCTTGCCGGAAGCCGCACGATGAGCAGCCCATTCCCAACGGCAACGCCCGTGGTCCAAGCCACGAACCTCCAGCGCGTTTATGAAATCCGGCGCGGCTTCATGGCCAAGCCCGACCTGCTCCAGGCGGTCGGCGGCGTGTCGTTCACCGTCCATGCCGGCAAAACGCTCGCCGTCGTTGGCGAATCGGGCTGCGGCAAGTCAACCCTGGCGCGCATGGTGTCGCTCATCGAAACGCCGAGCAGCGGCGCGCTGAACATCACCGGCGTCGATGCGGTGAACGGCTCGGACGAACAGCGCCTGAAGCTGCGCAAGGCGGTGCAGCTGGTGTTCCAGAACCCCTACGGGTCGCTGAACCCGCGCAAGAAAATCGGCGCCATTCTGGAAGCGCCGCTGGAAATCAACACCGCCCTGGCAGCGCCCGAGCGGGCTGAAAAGGCCCGCGCCATGCTCGCCCTGGTCGGTCTGCGGCCTGAGCACTACGACCGCTATCCGCACATGTTTTCCGGCGGCCAGCGCCAGCGCATCGCGATTGCACGCGCCTTGATGCTGAACCCGGCCCTGGTCGTGGCCGACGAGCCGGTGTCGGCCCTCGACGTGTCCATCCAGGCGCAGGTGCTCAACCTGCTGGCCGACCTGCAGCAGTCGATGGGGCTGGCCTACCTGTTCATTTCGCATGACCTGGGCGTGGTGCGCCACATTGCCCACGACGTGCTGGTGATGTACCTGGGGCACGCCGTCGAACAGGGCGAAAAGAAGGCGCTGTTTGCCCAGCCGCTGCATCCCTACACCCAGGCGCTGCTGGCCTCAACGCCGGGCCTGGCCGGCAGCAGCGCCATCGGGCACCGGATCGTGCTCAAGGGCGAACTGCCTTCGCCGCTGAATCCGCCCACCGGATGCGTGTTTTCCACCCGTTGCCCGCATGTCACCGAGCGCTGCCGCGCCGAACGGCCGGCGCTTCGCGACGTGGCCGGCCGGGGGGTTGCCTGCCACTATGCAGAAAATTTTCTCGTTGCCTGAACTGAAGAATGGCCATGCGTTCACCGTGTTAGCCCACCCCTTTTTTTCAATGACCAGCAAGCGCGCACCACAAGTGCGGCAAACCTGGCCGCAAGCCCGCTGCGTTGCAGCACCAACCTTGAAGGAAGTCGACAGATGATTCAGACCCCACCATTTGCCAGCCGGCTGCGTCCGGTGCAGCGCGCACTGCTCTGCGCCCTTGCCCTGCCTGCATTGCTGGCGCTTTCGCCGGTTTCAGCCAAGACGCTGGTGTTCTGCTCCGAAGGCAGCCCGGAAAACTTCTACCCCGGTGTCAACACCACCGGCACTTCGTTCGACGCCAATGAGCCCATTTACAACCGCATCGTCGAGTTCGAGCGCGGCGGCACCAAGGTGGTGCCGGGCCTGGCCGAAAAATGGGACATTTCGGCCGATGGCAAGGAATACACCTTTCATCTGCGCAAGGGCGTGAAATGGCACAACACCCGTGCCTTCAAGCCCACCCGCGACTTCAATGCCGACGACGTGCTGTTCATGTTCGAGCGCCAGTGGAAGGAAGACAACGCCTTTTTCAGGGTCACCAGCCCCAACCATTCGTATTTCAGCGACATGGGCATGCCCAAGCTGCTGACTTCGGTGCAAAAAGTTGACGATTACACCGTCAGGATCACGCTGAACAAGCCCGAAGCGCCTTTCCTGGCCAACCTGGCGATGCCCTATGCGGCCGTCCAGTCGAAGGAATATGCCGACGCCATGCTCAAGGCCGGCACACCGGAAAAGATCGACCAGGACCCCATCGGCACCGGCCCGTTCTCGCTGCTGCAGTACCAGAAGGATGCCGTCATCCGGTTCAAAGCCTTCCCCCAGCACTGGGCCGGCAAGGCCAAGATCGACGACCTGGTGTATTCGATCACGCCCGACGCGTCGGTTCGCTGGGCCAAGCTGCAAAAGGGCGAATGCCATGTCATGCCCTACCCCAATCCGGCCGACCTGGAGGCGATCCGCAAGGACCCGAATGTGCAGGTGCTGGAGCAGCCGGGCTTGAACGTGGGCTACCTGGCGTACAACACCACCAAGAAGCCGTTCGACGACGTGCGCGTGCGCAAGGCCATCAACATGGCGATCAACAAGAAGGCCATCGTGGACGGCGTGTACCTGGGCACCGGCATTGCCGCCAAGAATCCGATTCCGCCGTCGATGTGGTCCTACAACGACGCGATCAAGGACGACGAGTACAACCCCGACGCTGCCAAGAAACTCCTGGCAGCGGCGGGCTACCCCGACGGCTTTGCCACCGACTTGTGGGCCATGCCGGTGCAGCGCCCCTACAACCCGAATGCCAAGCGCATTGCCGAGCTGATGCAGGCCGACCTGGTCAAGGTCGGCGTCAAGGCCGAGATCAAGAGCTTTGAATGGGGCGAGTACCGCAAGCGCATGCAGGCCGGCGAGCACCAGATGGGCATGCTCGGCTGGACCGGCGACAACGGCGATCCGGACAACTTTTTGTACACGCTGCTGGGCTGCGCCTCGGCCCAGTCGGTCAGCGGCAGCAACATTGCCAAGTTCTGCCACCAGCCCTATGAAGACGTGGTGCTGAAGGCCAAGACCGTGACCAGTGCGGCCGAACGCACCAAGCTGTACCAGCAGGCGCAGGTGATCTTCAAGGAGCAGGCGCCCTGGTTCACCATTGCCCATGCCGTGCAGATCAAGCCGGTGCGCAAGAACGTGGTTGATTTCAAGAACTCGCCGTTCGGCCGTCACAACTTCTACGGCGTGGATATCAAGGAATAATCGCTTTGGACTGCCGGCAACGGCCGGCCACTCCCGCATGCCGGTCAGCGGTCATCTGACCGGCATTTTCTTTGGATTTGAAGCATTTCAGTTGGTTTGCGCACAGTGCCATTGCACAGTCAGCTACTATTTTGATAGCAGCCTGGTTCAACCCCAGACCATCGAGCGCATGGAGATCGAGCCGCCCTGGAAGCTGGTGTTCAAAAACCGCATCGGCTCGCGCGCATCCACCGCGCCGGCCGCATACAGCAAGGGCAAATAATGCTCATGGGTCGGATGGGCCATCTTCGCCAGCGAGCCGAGCTTCTGGAAATTCTGCAAGGCATCGAGATTGCCCTGCTGCACCTGCCCGCCAATCGTCTGGTCGAACTCCAGCGCCCAGTCGTATGCCTGGTTGCCGCTGGCACCGCGCTGCATTTCGCGCAGGTTGTGCACGATGTTGCCGCTGGCCACGATCAGCACGCCGCGGTCGCGCAGGGCCTTGAGCTGTTTGGCCAGGGCGTAATGGTCTTCCGGCGCGCGGCCATAGTCCATGCTGAGCTGGATCACCGGAATATCGGCGTCGGGAAACATCGGCTTGAGCACCGACCAGGCGCCATGGTCCAGCCCCCATTCACCGGTGTCCAGCCCCAGCGGGGCCGACGCACGCTGCCTGACCAGCAGGCTGATCGCGTTTGCGGCATCCGGATCGCCGGGTGCGGGGTATTGCTGGTCAAACAATTCTTGCGGAAACCCGCCAAAATCATGAATGGTCTTGGGTTGCGCCATGGCGGTCAGCCGCCAGCCCTGCGTCAGCCAGTGG
The DNA here is from genome assembly GCA_028292345.1 of Polaromonas sp. Lineage (GTDB taxonomy): Bacteria > Pseudomonadota > Gammaproteobacteria > Burkholderiales > Burkholderiaceae_C > Polaromonas. The sequence goes on from JAQGMN010000176.1 coordinate 16,700, forward strand.
GCCGAAATGCACAGGATCAGCTGCGGCCGGGGCAGTTCAGTGCCAAACCGGGCGCCCAGGGCCTGCCAGCTGCGGCGGTACTCGTTGTCGCCGAGGGCATTCATGGGACTGCCATGGCCCATGAACATCACCGGCATCCTTTCGGATTTTTTCAGCGATGGCAATCTGTCCAGTTCGTAGGCGTCAGGCGTGTTGGGCATATTCATCCTGTAGTAATGATGGAGTAGGAAATGTTTTGCTTAATCAAGAGGTGCTGAAAGTACATTTTTGGCGTAGCTTCTTTCAAAGCCAGGCGATTTTTTCCGATACCGCCAGCCGATTGGTTGTGCGAAAAAATAACTTATTCCATAGCACATCAATCAATTGTCATCGAGTCTCGATTCCCTAGAATAGGGTAGGCAACCGGTCAAAAAATTGTTAAATTATGTTTAATACTCGCATTTATCACTAGTCGTTAAAGCTTTGCGACTGTTATATTGCACTGCAACAAAATTCGTTTTTTTAAAAAAGTTCTACAAAAAGGTTCCTTCTGATGCTGTACCAACTCTATGAATCCCAGCGCACGTTGATGGAGCCGTTTGTTGACTTTGCGCAGGCGGCAGCAAAGCTCTACAGCAGCCCTTTGTCTCCACTTGGCAAAAATCCACTGGCCCAGCGGGTTGCCGCAGGCTACAGCCTGATGTACCGGCTCGGCAAGGATTACGAAAAGCCAACATTCGGCATTCACCAGGTTGAAGTTGACAAGCAGGGCGTCAGCCTGGCGATTCATGAACGCGTTGAAGTTGACAAGCCGTTTTGCGAACTGCGCCGGTTCAAGCGGTTTACCGATGATTCGGCCACGCTCACGAAACTCAAGGACCAGCCAGCCGTGCTGATGGTTGCGCCCTTGTCGGGCCATTATTCGACCCTGCTGCGCGACACGGTCAGGACCATGCTCAAGGACCACAAGGTCTATATCACCGACTGGAAAAACGCCCGCAACGTTCCCCTGTCCGATGGCGCATTCCACCTTGACGACTATGTCAATTATGTCCAGGAATTCATTCGCCATTTGCAGGGCAAGTATGGCAATTGCCATGTCATCAGCGTTTGCCAGCCCACCGTGCCGGTGTTCGCGGCGATCTCGCTGATGGCATCGCGCGGTGAAAAAACGCCGCTGTCCATGATCATGATGGGCGGACCGATCGATGCGCGCCTGTCGCCAACTTCGGTCAACAACCTGGCAACGACCAAGCCCTATGAATGGTTCGAAAACAATGTGATCTACCCGGTCCCTGCCAATTTTGCAGGCAAGGGCCGTCGCGTCTACCCCGGCTTCCTGCAGCACACCGGCTTCGTGGCGATGAATCCCGACCGCCATGCCAGCAGCCACTATGACTATTTCAAGAACCTGATCAAGGGCGACGACGCGAGCACCGAAGCGCACCGCAAGTTCTACGACGAGTACAACGCCGTCCTGGACATGGATGCCGACTATTACCTCGAAACCATCAAGACCGTGTTTCAGGACTTCAAACTCGTCAACGGTACCTGGGACGTGCTGTCCCCGGAAGGCGTCCTCGAGCGGGTGAAACCGGGCGACATCAAGACCACTGCGGTGATGACGGTGGAGGGCGAACTGGACGACATTTCGGGCTCCGGCCAGACCCGCGCGGCGCTTGACATGTGCAGCGGCGTGGCGGCGGGGCAAAAAACCCACCTGGAGGCCAAGGGCGCAGGCCATTACGGCATCTTCAGCGGCCGGCGCTGGCGCGATGTTGTCTATCCAGCCGTCACCACGTTCATCCTCGAACACAACAAGCCGCTTGCGCAGATCGAGCAATCACCCGCGTCCGCTAAAAAAGCAGCGCGGCCGATGAAGCAGGTCAGGCAGCAAGCTGCTGCCACGGTTGAAATGCCAGCCATGCCGGTGGCCGCCGAAGCCGTGAAACCTGTTGTCAAGCGCCGCGCCAAGAGCACGACCGCCGGGCTCAAATCGACCATTGCTGCAGGCGAAGCGGCAGCAAAAGCCCTTTCGGTTGTGGCTGAAAAGCCTGCCCAGGGCAAGCCCGTGCTGGTAGCCGTCAAAAACACGGCAGCCCAACCCGAGCCTGTGGTTGAAGCCGTTCCGGCGGCGACGGCCGCGCCCGTTGCTGAAACGGTGACAACTGTTGCAGCGGGACCCGAAGCAGGCATTGAAACGGCTTCCAACACGCCGACACC
>JAQGMN010000455.1 GCA_028292345.1 Polaromonas sp.
GGTGGCCGCATTGATTGGCGCCGACCCGCGCGAGATCGTCTGGACAAGTGGCGCCACCGAGTCGAACAACCTGGCGCTCAAGGGCGCGGCGCATTTCTACAAGTCCAAGGGCAAGCACCTGATCACGGTCAAGACCGAGCACAAGGCGGTGCTCGATACCTGCCGCGAACTGGAGCGTCAAGGCTTTGAGGTGACTTACCTGGATGTCCAGGCCGACGGTCTGCTTGACCTGGAAGTTTTCAAGGCGGCAATCCGCCCGGACACCATCCTGGTCAGTGTCATGTTTGTCAACAATGAGATTGGCGTGATCCAGGACATGGCCGCCATTGGGTCAATCTGCCGTGAAAAAGGCATCATTTTTCATTCGGATGCCGCGCAGGCCACCGGCCGTGTTGACATCGACCTGGCCAGCCTGCCCATTGATTTGATGAGCCTGACTTCGCACAAGACCTACGGGCCCAAAGGCATTGGCGCACTCTATGTACGCCGCAAGCCGCGCGTGCGCCTTGAAGCTCAGATGCACGGCGGCGGCCACGAGCGCGGCATGCGGTCGGGCACGCTGCCGACGCACCAGATCGCCGGCATGGGCGAGGCCTACCGCATTGCCAAGGCGGAGATGCATGAAGAAAACAAGCGCATCCGGGTATTGCATGAGCGCATGCTCAATGGCCTGAAGGACGTCGAGGAAGTGTTTCTCAACGGCCATGCCGAAAAACGCGTGCCGCACAACCTGAACATGAGTTTCAATTTCGTCGAGGGCGAGTCGCTGATCATGGGCATCAAGGGCCTGGCCGTCTCAAGCGGTTCGGCCTGCACCTCGGCCAGCCTGGAGCCCAGCTATGTGCTGCGCGCCCTGGGCCGCAGCGACGAACTGGCGCACAGCAGCCTGCGCATGACCATTGGCCGCTGGACGACGGAAGAGGAAATCGACTACGCCGTCGCCACCATCAAGGAAAACGTGGCCAAGCTGCGCGACCTGTCCCCTCTGTGGGAAATGTTCAAGGATGGGGTTGACCTGTCCACCATCCAGTGGGCGGCCCATTGATCGAACAACAGGCGCTTGAGTGGCGTTGAACCCCTCATTTGTCCGATAACCAGAATTCAAGGAGTTAATTCAATGGCTTACAGTGAAAAAGTGGTGGACCACTACGAAAATCCCCGGAATGTCGGTTCTTTTGAAAAAGGCGATGAAACCGTCGGCACCGGCATGGTCGGCGCACCGGCTTGCGGCGACGTGATGAAGCTGCAGATCAAGGTGAATCCGGTCACCGGCGTGATCGAGGATGCACGTTTCAAAACCTATGGCTGCGGCTCTGCCATTGCCTCCAGTTCACTCGTGACCGAGTGGGTCAAGGGCAAGACGCTGGACCAGGCTGCCAGCATCAAGAACAGTGCGATTGCCGAGGAACTGGCCTTGCCGCCCGTGAAGATTCACTGCTCCATCCTGGCAGAAGACGCCATCAAGGCGGCGGTGAACGACTACAAGCAAAAGCATTTGCCTGCCACTGCAGCCGCGCACTGATCAACCTGTCTATTTAGAGCGATCTACATGTCCGTTACCCTTACCGACGCCGCCGCCCGCCATGTGACCCGCTACATCAGCCGGCGGGGCAAGGGTGTGGGTGTGCGCCTGGGCGTCAAGACCACCGGCTGTTCAGGCCTGGCTTACAAGCTGGAATACGCCGATGAAATCGCGCCTGAAGATGTCGTGTTCGAAGACAATGGCGTGAAGGTGCTGGTCGATCCCAAGAGCATGGCGTACATCGACGGCACCCAGCTTGACTTTGTGCGCGAAGGCCTGAATGAAGGCTTCAAGTTCATCAACCCCAACGAGCGTGACCGCTGCGGGTGCGGTGAGAGTTTTCGCGTTTGAGCGGTAACAAGCAGGCGATATTTTTAAGGCGCAGCATTGCGCATCGATTTTTTCCAATGCCGCCTTCACTGACCATGCTGGCGGCTTTTTTCATTCCATGAACCTTCAATCCAACGACTTCGAGCTTTTTGGCGTTCCCATGCAGTTTGTCCAGGATCGGGCACAACTCGATGCGCGCTGGAAAGAACTCCAGCGCGAAGCCCATCCTGACAAGTTCGCAGCGCAGGGGCCGGCGGCGCAGCGATTGGCCATGCAATGGTCCGTCCGCATCAATGAGGCATATCAACGGCTCAAGGACCCGCTCAGGCGAGCCAGTTATTTGTGCGAACTGCATGGCGCGCCGATCAATGCCGAGAACAACACCGCCATGCCATCTGTCTTCCTGATGCAGCAAATGGAATGGCGCGAAGCACTGGAGGAGGCCGGGAGCGTCGAAGATCTCGATAAAATTGCCCAGGAATCCAGGACTGGCGCGCATGAACAGCTATTAAAAATAGAGCAGACACTGGATCAGAAAAAAGATTTTTCCGAAGCCGCCCAACAGGTCAGAAGCCTCATGTTCATCGAACGCTTTGCCCGCGAGGTCGATGAACGCATCGATCTGCTGGAACAATAAGACATTCAAGAAACTCAGTAAAGAACAGCGCCATGGCACTTTTGCAATTATCCGAACCCGGCCAGACGCCGGACCCGCACCAGCGGCGCATTGCCATCGGCATCGACCTGGGCACCACCCATTCGCTGGTGGCCAGCGTGCGCAACGGGCTGTCAGAATGCCTGCCCGATGACCAGGGAGGGGTGTTGTTGCCAAGTGTCGTGCGTTACCTTGAGGGCGGGCGGACGCAAATCGGCCTGGATGCGCTCACGGCCCAGGTTGACGATCCGTGCAACACGATTTCTTCGGTCAAGCGGCTGATGGGACGGGGGATTGACGACATTGGCAACCGCGAGCAGATGCCTTACCGCTTCATCGACAAGCCGGGCATGGTCACCCTGCAAACTGTCGCCGGTGAAAAAAGTCCGGTCGAAGTCAGTGCTGAAATTCTGGCCTCGTTGCGCCAGCGCGCCGAGGACACTTTTGATGATGACATCTATGGCGCCGTGATCACCGTGCCAGCCTATTTTGACGATGCGCAGCGCCAGGCGACCAAGGATGCGGCTCAGCTGGCGCGCTTGAACGTGCTGCGCCTGATCAACGAACCGACGGCCGCCGCCATTGCCTATGGACTGGACAATGCCAGCGAAGGAGTCTATGCGGTCTTTGACCTCGGGGGCGGAACATTTGACATTTCCATCCTGCGCTTGTCCCAGGGGGTGTTCGAAGTGGTCTCGACCGGCGGTGATTCTGCGCTGGGCGGCGATGATTACGACCGTGCCCTGGTTGACTGGACCCTGGCCAAGGGCGGGGTGACCGCCGATACGCTCAGCGCGTCGGACAAGGCCGTCCTGCAGAAAACAGCGCGTGCCTGCAAGGAAGCCTTGTCCACTGCGCCATCGGTGCCATTTTCTGCCCGGCTTTCCAAGGCATCCATTCATTTCGAGATGAAGGCAGCCGATTTTGAAGCCGCTTCGGCGCATCTGACCCAGCGAACCCTGACTGCGGTGCGCAAGGCCTTGCGAGACGCCGGCTTGACCCGTGAGGAAATCGATGGCGTGGTGATGGTTGGCGGGTCCACCCGCATGCCCCAGGTGCGCAAGGCCGTTGCGACTTTTTTCGGACGCGAGCCGCTGACCAATCTCAATCCCGACGAGGTGGTGGCGCTGGGCGCGGCCATTTCTGCGAATCAACTGGCGGGTAACAACGCGGGCGACGACCTCTTGCTGCTCGATGTGATTCCGCTGTCGCTGGGCGTCGAAACCATGGGCGGGCTGGTCGAGCGCATCGTGCCGCGCAACCAGACCATTCCCACTGCCATGGCACAGGACTTCACTACCTACCAGGATGGGCAGACGGCGCTGGCACTGCATGTGGTGCAGGGCGAGCGCGACCTGGTGGCTGACTGCCGCAGCCTGGCGCGCTTTGAACTGCGCGGCATTCCACCCATGGTTGCCGGCGCCGCGCGCATCCGCGTGACATTCACAGTGGATGCCGATGGCCTGCTCAGCGTCAATGCCAGGGAACAGGTCAGCGGTGTCGAGGCGCAAATCGACGTGAAGCCTTCCTACGGCCTGTCGGACGATGAGATCGCCCGCATGCTGCAGGATAGTTTTGCCACCGCCCAGCAGGACATGCGTTCCCGTGCGCTGGTCGAAGCGCAGGTGGATGCGGACCGCATGATCCTGGCGATTCAAAGCGCGCTGGACGCTGACGCCGACCTGCTCAGTCCGGGCGAACGCGCGCAGACTGAAAGCTTGATTGCTGCGCTCGCCGATGCTCGTCTCCATGGGAACGCTGCCTCCATCGAGGCCGCAACGCAGGCGCTTGCCAAAGGCACCGAAGCTTTTGCCGCGCAGCGCATGAACCGGGGCATTCAAAAAGCGCTGGCCGGAAAGAACATCGAGTCGGTCTGAACAAGTTGCCGCTTCCTTATTACCTACAGATCGACATTCATGCCCATCATCAAGATTCTTCCCCATCCTGAATATTGCCCGCTGGGCGCCGAAATCTCGGCGCCTGCAGGCACTTCCATCTGTGAAGCGTTGCTCGACAACAAGATCAACATAGAGCATGCCTGCGACCTGAGTTGCGCCTGCACGACCTGCCATGTCATCGTTCGCGAGGGATTCAGGTCTCTTAATGAGATGGATGAAAGCGAGGAAGATCTGCTCGACCGCGCCTGGGGCCTGGAGCCCAATTCACGCCTGAGCTGCCAGGCCTTTCTGGCGCAGGCGGATGTGACCGTGGAAATTCCCAAGTATTCAATCAACCATGCCAAAGAAAATCATTAAATGCGTCCAAGCCGGAAATCCTGACCATGCGCCAAATTGTTCTTGACACTGAAACCACGGGTCTTTCCGCCGAAAATGGCGACCGCATCATTGAAATCGGCTGCGTGGAACTCGTCGCGCGCAAGTTGACCGGTAGCAACAAGCACTTCTATCTCAATCCCGGACGCGACAGCCACGAAGATGCACTGAAAGTTCACGGCATCAGCAATGAATTCCTGAAGGACAAGCCCAGGTTTGCAGCCGTGGCGGATGAACTGCTCGACTACCTGCAGGGCGCCGAGGTGATCATTCACAACGCGCCGTTCGACGTGAGTTTCCTGAACAAGGAACTTGAACTGATCGGCAGGGAGCCTATCTTGCACTGGGTGGAAAAAATCACTGACAGCCTGATGATGGCCAAGGAAATGTTCCCGGGCAAGCGCAATTCGCTCAATGCGCTGTGCGACCGACTTGAAGTTGACAATTCCGGGCGAACCCTGCACGGGGCCTTGCTGGACGCTGAATTGCTGGCAGATGTGTACATCAACCTGACCCGCGGCCAGAACAGCCTGATGATGGACATTGGCGGACCGGTACAGACAGGCGATGACGAACCGATGATAGACCTGCGCAAGTATGAGCTTCCGGTGGTGTCGGCGAGCGATCAGGAAATGCAGGCCCATGAAAAAGTCCTGGCGATGCTCGACAAGGCCAGCCGTGGAAAAACCATCTGGCGCATAGAAACCTCGGAAATCATAGATAACCCTTGAAAATCGGCATATAATCGAAAGCTGATCGATAGGGCGGTTAGCTCAGGGGTAGAGCACTGCATTCACACTGCAGGGGTCGCAAGTTCGAAACTTGCACCGCCCACCAAATAAATTCAAGGACTTAGCGAATGCGCCAAGTCCTTTTTTTATGTTCGTACGGAAATAATGCGCAAAAGCCCTTCTGCTTGTTCCCGCCATTTCATCCTGTAAATTAGCGATAGTTTGTTGAGCCAAGCAAGCCGCTGTGTGTTCTCATGCGACAGAGCGATTCATAAAAAGTCCGTTCTGTCTTTCGCGCTTTCCTGCACAGGAACAATTAAAGACTGACGAACGCAGTCTGAAACTTTATTTCAGGAGTTTCCTTTTACTGCGGCAGCATTGCGTGCAGTTCAGGGAAAGCGCCGCTTGTCCTGTGAGCTTGTGCACTGCCGCACACCAGGGAACAACTGGGCGCCAGTCGAGCGGATCATTTGTTTAGGCTGCTTTTGTTAGAGCGCGTTTGTGTTTGGACGATGCTTGCAACCACAATGTCATTGCATCTCACAGCCCCGCCGCAAGAATTGGCTCAATCGCTTTTACGGCTTGGCCGCCCATATTCTCAGCCGGTTTCGTTCCTGGGAAAACTCTTGAGTCAGCTCGCGTGAAGATACTCTGAGCTTGGTACTGAGCCGATTTCCCCTTTTAACGATGACATAGCTTTTATCCAAGGCGCTTATGGTTCTGATCACAAGATGCTGACCGACTACGCAACCGCCGCCGAAGCAATGGCCCTGCTCAAGGTACGGCAGCAAACGCTGTACGCCTACGTCAGCCGCGGCTGGATACGCAGCGTTGCGCAAAAGGGGTTGAAGGAAAAACTTTATTTACGCGAGGACATCGCCCGTGTCGGGCAGCGGTCACTGGCACGATCCGGGCACGGTCCGGTGGCTGCTTCAGCCATGAACTGGGGCGAACCGATCTTCGTCACGTCCATCACGGAAATCACGGAGCAGGGCCCGCGCTACTGCGGACAGTTGGCGGCCGACTTGGTGAACACCGGTGTCGCCTTCGAGCACGTGGCAGAGCTGCTATGGACGGGAGCGCTGCCGGCTGTCGAAACCAACACCGCAATCTGGCCGGTGCTGCCGCCAGTTCGCGAGCTGGGGGGCCTTACAAAGACGTTGGCCGAGCTGGACGCCGGTGACAACCTGCTGGAGGCATTCGCGATGGTCGTGCTCATGCTGGGCATGCGGCGTGGTCCGGTGGCGCAACGCCTGCAGCAAGGCAACACGCTGGCCGCCGCGCGCGAAATCATGCAGACGCTGGTCGGCTGCTGCGCCTTTATCGGTCCCGCCCAGGCATTCGAGCCGCTTCGCAAGGGCCAGAGCCTGGTCGATGGCCTGATGCAGTCGCTGGCCATGACACCCACATCCGACAACCGTGAGGCGCTGCGCTCGGTTCTCATCCTGATGGCCGACCATGAGTTGCCTCCAGGCACGCTCAGCGCCCGCGTGGTCGCTTCCACCGGCGGCACGCTGCACAGTTGCCTGGCCTCAGCGCTGTGCGCGACTTCAGGCGCCGACGTGGGGCGTATGTATGGCCGTGTCGAGGATTTTCTCGGCCATCCCAAGAGCAAGTCCGTGCTTCGCAAACGCGTCAACAGGCTGCATGCGGCCGGCCAGCGGGTGCCCGGTTTTGGCCACCCCCTGTATCCAAAGGGCGACCCGCGCGCCAATGTGCTGCTTGAAATGGCCCGCGCGCGCAGCCACGACAGCCGCGAGCTTCGCGCCATCTTTGGTTTTCTTGACGACCTCCGTACCAGCGACGCTTTGCTGCCGCGCCAGGAGTTTGCCGTGGTGGTCTTGTGCCGCGCCTTGGGGCTGCCTCGCCAGGCAGCAGCCGCACTGTTTGCGCTCGGCCGCACTGCAGGGTGGGTGGCACATGTTCTGGAGCAGCGTTCGGGTGGGAGCTTGCTGCGGCCGCGAGCCCAGTTTGTGAGCAAGCCCACAGGCAACTGAGCCCTTTTGGTTTCGTTCACATTGATTGAATGTTCAAGATTGAATCAATGTCAGCTTGTCTCTAGGATCTAGGTGCTAGCTTAAAAATCAGGAGACAAGCATGAACATCAACCGCCGCCTCTGGGCCGTCGCCGCCTGCACTTTCGTTGTCCTCACCGGTCCACTGGCCCATGCGCAGGACTACCCGACCAAACCCATCCGCATCATCGTGCCGCTGCCCCCTGGCGGCTCCAACGACGTTCTGGCCCGTCTGCTGGGTCAAAAGATGTCCGAGGCATTCGGCCAGCCGGTGATCGTCGAGAACAAGCCGGGCGCCGCCGGCAACATCGCGACCGACTTCGTCGCCAAGTCGCCGCCCGACGGCTATACCCTCGCCATTGCGCCCAACCAGACGGTCGCGGTCAACCCGGTGCTGTATCCCAAGCTGCCTTTCGACGTGGTCAAGGACTTGGAAGGCGTGTCCATGCTCGGCCGCGTGCCCATGGTGCTGGTGGTCTCACCCAAGGTCACCGCCAAGACCGTGGCCGAGCTGATCGCACAGGCCAGGGCCGAGCCGGACAAGCTGACCTATGCGTCTGCCGGCGCTGGCAGCCCACAGCACATGGCGGCCGAGGTCTTCAAGTCCATGACGGGCACTCGCCTCACACAGATTCCGTACAAGGGCTCAGCTCCGGCGCTCATCGACGTGCTGGGCGGCACGGTGGACATCATGTTCTGTCCAATCAATTCGGCGCTGCCGCACATCCGCAGCGGCAAGCTGCGCGCGCTGGGCACGACCGGCACCGGACGCCTGGCGCTGCTCAATGGCGTGCCGACGATTGCCGAAACCGTTTCCGGCTACGAAAGCGATATCTGGATCGGCATGGTCACGCCGGCCAAGACGCCGCCCGCCATCGTGGACAAACTCAATGCCGAGCTGCGCCGCGCGCTAATGCTGCCTGACGTCAAGGACAAGCTGGCGGAGCAAGGCATCTATGCAGAAGCCAGCAGTGCCGCCGACTTCACCAAACTGATCGCCAGCGACCAGAAACGCTGGGCTGCGGTGATCAAGGCCGCTGACATCAAGCCCGAATGACACCGGGGTGCCTCTACCCGCTTTCCCCTTATTGCCAGGAGTTCTTATGACCGATTCTTCCGTTGCGCCAGTGCGCCGCGACATTCCGACACCTTCTGCGCCCGACACCACGGTCTGGTGCAGCGACGCCATTGCCGACATGCTGCGCGCGCTCGACATCCCCTATGTGCTGCTGAACCCCGGCGCGAGTTTTCGCGGCCTGCACGACAGCATCGTCAACCACCTGGGCAACGAAAAACCGCAGATGATCGTCGTGCTGCATGAAGAGCATGCGGTCGCGATCGCGCATGGCTATGCCAAGGTCACAGGCAAGCCGCTGGCCGCCATTTTGCACAGCAATGTCGGCCTGATGCACGGCTCGATGGCGATTTTCGACGCCTGGGTGGACCGCGTGCCGGTGATCGTGCTCGGCGCGACCGGCCCGGTCGACGCGGCCAAGCGCCGCCCGTGGATCGACTGGATCCATACGGCGCAGGACCAGGCTGCGCTGGTGCGCCACTTCATCAAGTGGGACTGCCAGCCCGCGTCCATCGGCGCTTCGCAGGAAGCGCTGCTGCGTGCGAACCAGATCGCCACTACGGCGCCCCAGGGACCGGTGTATGTCTGCTTCGATGCGGCGCTGCAGGAATCCAGGCTCAGCGAGGCGCCCAGGATGCCCGACCCGTCGCGCTACCTGGCGCCCCCGCCTGCGCAGCCGTCCGACGAGTCGGTGCGGCGCGCTGCCCAGCTGCTTTCAAACGCCCGCCGCCCGGTCATCCTGGCCGGACGTGTCAACCGCGATACCGCCGCCTGGCAGCAACGCGTGCAACTCGCCGAAATGCTGAATGCCGAAGTGCTGACCGACCTGAAGATCGGGTGCGCCTTCCCGACTGCGCACCCCTTGCATGCCGCGCCCAGCGGCCACTTTCTCAACGCCACCTCGCGCGACGTGCTGCGCGGTGCTGACGTCGTGCTCAGCTTGGACTGGCTGGACCTGGCCGGCACGCTGAAGCAGGCCTGGGACAACGAGCCGGTGGGCAGCCAGGTCATCCAAATCTCGGTCGACCACTATAGCCACAACGGCTGGAGTATGGACCACCAGGGGCTTCCGCCAGTTGACGTTTTTTTAGCGAGCGAGCCCGAGCCGGCCGTCGCGCTGTTGCTACAGCATGTGACAAAACGCGAAACGCCTGCGCTGCAGCGTGCGCCGCTGCCAACACCTGCTCTCATCGGTCCAGGGCCAATGACCGTGCCCATCCTGGCCGGCACGTTGCGCCGTGCTGTGGGCGATCAGACGGTGTGCCTGATGCGGCTGCCGCTGAGCTGGAGCGGTGACCTTTGGGACTTCGCGCATCCGCTGGACTTTCTCGGCTACGACGGCGGCGGCGGCATTGGCTCCGGCCCCGGCATGGCGATTGGCTCTGCGCTGGCGCTCAAGGGCACCGATCGCCTGCCGGTCGCGGTGATCGGCGACGGCGACTACCTGATGGGCGTCAACGCGCTGTGGACCGCAGCCAACGCACAAATCCCGATGCTGATGGTGGTCTGCAACAACCGGTCCTTCTTCAACGACGAACTGCACCAGGAGCGCATGGCGCGCCAGCGCAGCCGACCGGTGGAAAACCGCTGGATTGGCCAGCGCATTGCCAACCCCGAACCCGACCTGGCCATGATGGCCCGCGCCCAGGGCTTGACGGCCTTCGGTCCGATCGAGGACGCGTCCGAATTCGAGCGCGTGCTGGCCGAGGCCATTGCCCTTGTCAAGGAGGGCGCCACGGTCGTCATCGACGCGGTGGTGCAAACCGGGTACAGCCCGTCGATGACAGCCGGCCTGACAAGGGCCGACTGAAACGCGCTGAAATTCCCCATAAATTGAAATTTTCTTGCGAAGGATATCCATGCGGGCAAAAGACATTCCAAGCGGCATCCTGCCGACCCAACGCGGCCTTTACTACGGCGGCGCCTGGCACGACCCCAGGGCCGGTGGATCGGCCGAAACTTTCAACCCGACCTACAACGAAATCATCACCACGGCGCCGATTGCCGATGCCGACGATGTCGACGCTGCCGTGCAGGCCGCGCACGCCGCCTTCCCGGCCTGGGCGGCCACGCCGCCAGTCGAGCGCGGACGCTACCTGCGCCGCGCCGCCGCCGTGCTGCGCGAACACGCCCAGCCGCTGGCGCTGCTGGACGCGCTGAATAACGGGAATCCGGTGTCCGCGCTCGCCATGGACGCCGGTTTCGCCGCCGACTGCCTCGATTACTTCGCCGGGCTCGCCACCGAGATCAAGGGCGAGACCATTCCCATGGGCGAGGGCAACTTCAACTACACCGTGCAGGAGCCGCTGGGCGTGATCGCGCGCATCGTCGCCTACAACCATCCGCTGATGTTTGCCGCCGCCCGCCTGGCCGCGCCCCTGGCTGCCGGCAACACCGTGGTGGTGAAGTCGCCCGACCAGGCGCCGCTGTCCATCCTGCGGCTGGCCGAACTGGTCGGCGACATCTTCCCGCCTGGCGTGGCCAATTTTTTGTGTGGCGGGCGCGAGTGCGGCGATGCCATGGCGCGCCACCCGCTGGTGCGCAAGGTCACGCTGATTGGCGGCGTGCCGACCGGCAAGACGGTAATGAAAACGGCGGCCGACAATCTCAAGCCGGTACTGCTCGAACTCGGTGGAAAAAATGCGCTGATCGCTTATCCGGACGCGGAAATCGACAAACTCGTCAACGGCATCATCGCCGGCATGAACTTCACCTGGTCGGGCCAGAGCTGTGGCTCCACCAGCCGCGTGTTCCTGCATGAATCCATCCACGACGAGGTACTGGACAAGGTCACGGCACTCTTGCCGCAGCGCCACAAGCCCGGCATACCGACCGATCCCAAGACGACCATGGGCTCGCTCGTGAGCCGAGCACAGCTCGACAAGGTGATAGGCTATGTCGCCAAGGGCCTGGAAGACGGCGGGCGCCTGGTGTGCGGCGGAAAGCAGCCGGACGATCCCGCGCTGAAGGACGGTTTTTTCTACGAGGCCACTGTTTTTGCCGACATGCAGCCGCACATGCGGCTGGCGCAGGAAGAGGTCTTCGGACCCATCCTGTCGGTCTTCAAGTGGTCGGATGAAGAGTCGCTTTGGACGCAGGTCAACGGCGTGGATTTTGGCCTGACCGGCTCCATCTGGACGCAGAACCTGAACACGGCGCACCGCGCCGCGCGGCGCATCCACACCGGCTATGTCTGGCTCAACAATGCCAGCCAGCATTTCATGGGCGCGCCCTTCGGCGGCGTCAAGCAGTCGGGCATCGGCCGCGAGGAATGCTTCACTGAACTGCTGGAATTCACCTACACCAAGAACGTCAACCTCAAATTCAGCTGAATTCACCTGTCGAGATTGAATTCGGCGTTCATGGCATTCCCCGCGTACAGCGCCATCATCGTCTTGCGAAGCCAGCAATTTCCGGGGTCCGAATTGAATCGCTCGTGCCAGTGCTGCTTGACTTTGTAGTGCGGCATGGGCACCGGGGTTTCGAGCACTTGAATATGTTCCTGCAGCGCCAGGGCGCTGCCGAGTAGTTTGGGCACGATGACCAGGAGTTCCGTCTGCGCCACGATGCGGGCAACGCCCAGGAAGCTGGGAACCCGCAGAACGGCTCGACGCTCGATCCGGTGCTTTGCCAGTACCTTGTCAACAATCGAGTGTCCCGTCCCTGAAGTGCTCACCACGATGTGCCCTTCACTCGAGAATGCGCGCCGGCTGACCGACCCTTGAATCCGCGGATGCGCTACCGAGGCCAGGCAGACAAAGCTCTGCGCGAACAGCGCCTGCTGGTAAAAACCGGCCTCGAGGTCGGGAGTGAACCCGACAGCCAGATCCAGGTCGCCGGACTCAAGACTGCGCCGGCTGGTTGAAGTGATCTTCTCCGCTTCGACGACCAGTCGTGGCGCGGCCTGCTGCAAGTGGTTGATCAACTTCGGCAGCAGCACGACCTCGCTGATGTCCGTCATGGCGATACGGAATACGCGCTTCGCCTCGATCGGGCAAAACTCGCCATGTGATCCACGCGCGTTCTCGATGCGCAGCAGCGCTTCTTGGATGTCGGGGTAAATGGTTTGCGCCTTCGGGGTCGGCTCCATGCCTTGGGAGGTTCGGCTGAACAGGCGGTCATCGAAGTGGTGGCGCAGCTTGTTCAGCGCAATGCTGGCGCTGGCTTGCGCCATGCCGAGCCGCTCTGCAGCACGGGAAACACTTTGGGTCTGGTAGATCTGGACGAATACGCCGAGCCAGGCGACATCAAGTTGAGCCATAGAGCAATATATAAAAACGATATTCAAAGTATTGCATATTGACTCTGGAAGAAATAGTGGGAGGCGGGGATAGTGGCGGATGCGCATGGTTCGCCTGCCTCGATGTATGAACGCGCAGCACGCATCGCGGCTGCCTCCATGACATCCCGTGCCATCGAGGCCGTAATGCGTATCCACACCGAGCCCCACTGTCAATGTCCTCCTTTCAAGAATTACCGATGACCAACGAGAGTGATACAACATGCAATTTCACCTGAACGGCTTCAAGCCGGGAGACCCCCACGTTCTGGACGCCAGTGTCCACGTTGACCAGCAAACGGACGCGCTGCCCGCCGAGGTGGACGTGCTCATCGTGGGCTGCGGGCCTGCCGGCTTGACACTGGCCGCGCAACTGGCCGTGTTTCCCGCAATCCGCACCTGTATCGTGGAGCACAAGGATGGCCCTCTGCAACTGGGGCAAGCCGATGGCATCGCCTGCCGGACCATGGAAATGTTCGAGGCCTTCAACTTCAGCGAGCGGGTGCTCAAGGAAGCTTGCTGGATCAACGAGGTGACTTTCTGGAAGCCCGACGAGCAGCAACCCGGGCGCATTGTTCGCCATGGGCGCGTCCAGGACACGGAGGACGGACTGTCGGAGTTTCCTCACGTGGTGCTGAACCAGGCCAGGGTGCATGACTTTTACCTGGACTTCATGCGCAACTCGGCGAGCCGGCTGGAGCCGTTTTATTCCCGCAGGTTTCTTGATCTGGCGATCGAGCCGAATGCAGGCGACTATCCGGTCACCGTGCGTCTCGAGCGAACGGACGCGGTCCATACCGGCACGGTCGAAACGGTGAAAGCGCGCTATGTGGTCGGCTGCGACGGCGCGCGCAGCGGCGTGCGCAAGTCCATCGGGCGCCAGTTGGTCGGCGATTCCGCCAACCACGCCTGGGGCGTGATGGACATGCTCGCGGTGACCGACTTCCCCGACATTCGCTACAAGGTGGCCGTCCAGTCTGAAAATGGCAACCTGCTCGTGATTCCGCGCGAAGGTGGCTATCTGGTTCGCGTTTACGTCGAGATGGACAAGTTGGGTGAAGAAGAGCGGGTGGCCAATCGCGGCATCACGCTCGACAAGCTCATCGCCGCAGCGCAGCGCATTTTTCATCCCTACACGCTGGAGGTGAAGGAGGTCCCCTGGTGGTCCGTTTACGAAATCGGCCAGCGCATATGCGACAAATATGACGATGTCCCAGAAATGGAAATCGCATCTCGTTTTCCGCACGTGTTCATCGCTGGCGATGCATGCCACACCCACAGCCCCAAGGCGGGTCAGGGCATGAATTTTTCCATGCAGGACACCTTCAATCTGGGATGGAAGCTCGCCGCTGTGCTGACCGGGCAGTGCGGACCTGAACTTCTGCGGACCTATTCCGAGGAGCGCCAGGTGGTTGCCCAGGAACTGATCGACTTCGATCGGGAATGGGCCAAGATGTTCAGCGACCGCCCGCAGCACGATGCCGGCGGCGATTCGAAAGGCGTGGATCCGAAGGAGTTCCAGAAATATTTCGAGCGGCACGGGCGCTTTACGGCCGGCATGGGCACGCACTACCGCCCCTCGTCCATCTGTGCGGAAGCAACGCACCAGCACCTGGCCACCGGCTTTGTCATCGGCACACGGTTTCACTCGGCACCGGTCTTGCGGGTCTGTGATGCCAAGCCCATCGAACTTGGACACGTGGCCAAGGCCGACGGTCGCTGGCGCCTGTATGTGTTCGCAGCAGCGACAGACCATGGGAACAACCTGGAGGCCGGGGTCGGCGCACTGTGCCGGTTTTTGGACGGATCTTCCGATTCGCCGGTGCGCAGATACACCAAAGCAGGTCTGGACATCGACGCCGTTTTCGATGTTCGGGCTGTTTTTCAGCCCGCACATACTGAACTGGATTTCGGGTCGGTGCCGACCTTGTTGCTCCCTCGAAAGGGCCGCCATCAGCTGATCGATTATGAAAAGATCTTCAGCGCAGGCGTGAAGAACGGCGCGGACATTTTCGACCAGCGGGGCATCGACAGGGCGCAGGGGGCCTTGGTCGTGGTACGCCCCGATCAGTACATCGCGCATGTGTTGCCGCTTGAGGAATACCGGGCGCTGGCGGATTTTTTTGCCGGCATCATGCGGCCTGCCGATACAGCTTCATCGGTCATTTGACGATCGCCCATAACCAACCCAGGAAACTTTTCACATGCCCGTTGCACAACCTTCCGCAGAACTTGTCGACACGCTCGTCTATGCCAACCGTATTCTTTATGACCATGGCGTCGTCGACGGCCTGGGCCATGCCAGCGTGCGCCATGACACGGCGCCCGGCACCTACCTGTTGTCGTGCAACCGCGCGCCGGGCATGGTGCGCCGCCAGGACATCGTCTGCTACGACTATGACGGCAATGCCGTGTCGGACACCACGGAGCGCCCTTATCTGGAGCGCTTCATCCATGGCGAGATCTACCGTGCCCGCCCCGATGTGATGGCCATCGTGCACAGCCATTCGCCCAGCGTGCTGCCTTTCGCCGTGACCCATAACGCACTCAAGCCCGTGTTCCACATGTCCGGCTTTCTTGGCGAAGGATCGGCCCACTTCGAGATCCGCGAAGCCGGTGGCAACACCGACATGCTGATACGCAGTTCCTACCTGGGCGAGGCGCTGGCCCGGTCGCTGGGCCGCCACAGCTGCGTGCTGATGCGCGGCCACGGCTCTACCGTGGTGGGCACGACGCTGGAGCAGGCAGTCTACCGCGCCATTTATACCGAGGTGAACGCCAAGCTGCAGCTCGCGGCGCAGTCGCTGGGCGAGATCACCTTTCTGAACAGGGAGGAAGCCCAGCTTTCCTCGGACATGAATGACGGACAGATCCCGCGCTCATGGAACCTGTGGATCAAGCGCCTGGGCAACATCGATCTGGATGCCTGAACGCCGGATTGCCATTTTTCAGAACAAGGAAACCGACATGCTATTCAAGAACAAACTGCTGGCCCTCGCAGCCACCGCGCTGTGCGTGGCAGCGCCCGCCATCCACCTGACCTCGGCACATGCCCAGGGGTTTCCCAACAAGGCGGTGCGCATCGTCGTGCCTTACGCCACCGGCGGAGGCTCGGACATCCTGGCCCGGCAGATTGGCGCCGGCCTGCAGCCCCTGTGGGGCCAGGGCGTGGTGGTCGACAACAAGGCGGGTGCATCCGGCAACATCGGCAGCCAGGAAGTCGTTCGCGCGCCGGCGGATGGCTACACGCTGCTGCTGCAGAACAGCACCATGGTCACCAACCTTGGCGTCAATGGCAAGCTGCCCTACGACCCCGACAAGGACTTGACGCCCATCATGCTGCTGGGCATCACGCCCATCGCACTGGCCGCGCACCCCAGCGCCAAGGTCAACAATGTCAGGGAACTGATCGCCGCCGCCAAGGCCAGGCCGGATGCTTTCAACTATGGCTCCTGCGGCATCGGCACCCCACAGCATTTCGTGATGGAGCTGCTCAAGCTCGAAACCGGCACGGCCGCCGCGCATGTGGGTTACAAAGGCTGCGCACCCGCCGTCACCGACGTGCTGGGCGGGCAGATACAGCTGGCCATCGTCAGCGCCAACCTGGTCGCGCCCTATGCCAAAAATGGCCAGCTCAAGGTGCTGGGGGTGTCAACCGCGCAGCGTTATGCGCTGCTGCCCAACACCCCGACCTTTGAAGAGCAGGGCATCAAGCCGTTCGACTTTTCCATCTGGTATGCGCTGATGGGACCGGCCAGGATGGCGCCGGAAGTGGTCGCCAAGATCACATCGGATGTGCGCAAGGTCCTGGCCGATGCCCGTGTGCAGGAGAACCTCTCGACCGCCGGCGTCGTGCCCTATCAGGGCACGGGCGAGGATCTTGCCAAGCTGATCAAGGTTGACGCCAGGCGCTACACCGATCTGGCCAAAAGTGCCAATATCAAGGCCGAATAGTCCAGGGTGTGTCCCGCAGATCAGTTTTCTTCCTCACGCAACAACGCACTGTTGACTCACTGGCTCAGTGCGGAATTTTCAAGTGCAGCAGCTGGGAAATGGTTTTGGCGGCCTCGCGCAGCGCCGGCAGCATGGTCTGCTGCATCACGCTGGCGTTAGTGCGGTTGGCCTGGCCCGAGATGTTCAGGGCGGCCACGGTTTTGCCGGCCTGGTTCAGCACGGGCGCCGCCATCGAAATCAAGCCTTCTTCCAGCTCCTGATCGACCAGACACCAGCCTTGCGCGCGCGCCCGCCGTACCCGCTCGATCAACTCGGGCACGTCCGTGACGGTGCGCTGGGTGCGTGCCTTCAAATCGCTGGCAAGCAGGCGCTGCTGCACCTCGGCATCGGGCAGGCCGGCCAGCAACATCCGGCCCATCGAGGTGCAATAAGCCGGCAAGCGCGAGCCCACGCCCAGGTTGAGCGACATGATCTTGTGGGTGTGGACACGCAGCACGTAAACGATGTCGGCTCCGTCCAATACCGCGGCGGAGCACGATTCCTTGACCTGATCGGCCAGGCGCTCCATCACCGGCTCGGCCAGGTTCCAGATCGGCAGGGACGACAGGTAGGCGAATCCCAGTTCCAGTATGCGCGGCGTGAGCCGGAAATGCTTTCCATCGCCGGCCACATAACCCAGTGTTTGCAGCGTCAACAGAATACGGCGGGCACCGGCACGGGTCAGGCCGGTGCCCGCCGCCACCTCGCTCAGGGTTTGCCGGGGAGCCAGCGCGCTGAAGGAGCAGATCACCGCCAGGCCTCGGGCAAAGGACTGCACATAGCTGTCGCCCGGCGCGGGCGCGATTTCCAGTCTGCTTGCGGAATTTGCCATGGTCTAAAAAATCCCTTATGATTCATTATACGAACAAATGTTCTTATTGCGAACAAATTTGATTTTCGCCATTTTGATAAGCGTTTCCTGGAGACACGCCAAGTGATCAATAAAATCGCCGCCTCGGTGGCCGACGCCTTGGCGGATACCCCTGATGGCGCCACGGTGCTGATCGGCGGCTTTGGAACCGCCGGCGTTCCCAACGAGCTCATCGACGGGCTAATCGCGCAGGGCGCGCGGGACCTGACAGTGGTCAACAACAACGCGGGCAATGGCGACACGGGGCTGGCCGCGCTGCTCAAGGCCGGGCGCGTGCGCAAGATCATCTGCAGCTTTCCGCGCCAGACCGACAGCCAGGTGTTCGACGCGCTGTTCCGCAGCGGCCGGATCGAACTCGAGCTCGTCCCCCAGGGCAACCTGGCCGAGCGCATCCGCGCGGCCGGCGCGGGCATTGGCGCGTTTTTCTGCCCCACCGGCTACGGCACCGAACTGGCCAAAGGCAAGGAAACGCGCGAGATCAACGGGCGGCATTACGTGCTCGAATACCCCATCCATGCCGATCTGGCGCTGATCAAGGCCGAGCGCGGCGACCGCTGGGGCAACCTCGTGTACCGCATGTCGGCGCGCAACTTCGGCCCGGTCATGGCCATGGCGGCCAGCAAGACGGTGGCCACGGTGCATGAGATCGTGGAACTGGGTGCGCTCGATCCCGAGCGCATCGTGACGCCCGGCATCCACGTCAGCCAGATCGTGCGCATAGAGCGCGTCGCCACCCAGGCCGGCGGCATCAAACCAAGTGCAAAATCGGCCTCTGGCACATAAGGAGTAAGCGTGAGTAGCTATCAAAAAAGAAGCAAGGAAGAGCTGGCCAAGCGCGTCGCCCAGGACATCTTTGACGGCGCCTATGTCAACCTGGGTATCGGCATGCCGACCCAGGTCGCCAACCATCTTCCGCCCGGCATGGAAGTGGTGCTGCACAGCGAAAACGGCATCCTCGGCATGGGCCCGGCGCCTGGAGAGGGCGCCGAAGACTTCGATCTGATCAATGCCGGCAAGCAGCCGGTCACCTTGCTCCCGGGGGGGTCCTACTTTCACCATGCCGACAGCTTTGCCATGATGCGCGGCGGGCACCTGGACATCTGCGTGCTGGGCGCCTTCCAGGTCTCCGCCACGGGCGACCTGGCCAACTGGAGCACCGGCGAACCCGGCGCGATCCCGGCCGTGGGCGGCGCCATGGACCTGGCGATTGGCGCCAAGCAGACCTGGGTCATGATGGACCTGCTGACCAAGAAAGGCGACAGCAAGGTGGTGCGAGAGTGCACCTACCCGCTCACCGGCATCGGCTGCGTCAGGCGCATCT
>JAQGMN010000456.1 GCA_028292345.1 Polaromonas sp.
TCCAGGCCCTGAGCCTGAGCTTCAAGCTCACGGCCCGCGAGGCCGAGGTGCTGTACTGGGTCGTCAAGGGAAAGGTCAACCGCGACATTGGCGACATCCTGGGCGCCAGCCCGGCCACGGTCAAAAAGCACCTGGAACGCGTGTACGCCAAGCTAGGCGTAGAAACCCGCACGGCAGCCGCCGGCCGGGCCATGAACCGCATCCGGCAGCTGCATCCGCAGTTTGAATGCTGAATCATGGAATGCGCTTGACTGGCTGTCCGGTTATAATGGTGGGTTCGGTAACGCATCAGCGTTTTTCATCGAAGTCTTTATTACATCCGGCTTCTTTCTCAAATGCGGCGCTTCCCAGAGCCCGAATTCCCAGCGACATGGCACTGCTTTCACAGGTTTTTGAGCCTTGATGCCCACAGCACGGTTCCATTTCCTGGCGAGCACTTCCACCAACGGTGCCCACTCATGGCTCAACCTGCCCGGCTTTCAAGCGCCTGGCGGTTCCTACCGAATACACGTTGGCTTGGCTTCCAAGCTGGTTACTCTCCCATGAAGCCGGAAAAAATATCCGGCCAAGACTTTTATGAACATGAACGATACCCAATTAGAGGTAGGCAAATACCTCGTCTCGCCCACTGCCAAAGCGCAAGGCGAAGGCCGCTTCGCGGCTTCAGTCTCCATCCGCTCCGGTCGCGGCAGCGGCACCCACGACCGGGTGCTGCGTTTCACCGGAATTTTTGACAGCGCCGCCGCTGCCGTACATTACGCTACCGAACACGCCCTGGGCTGGATTCGCGAGCGTTCGTCGCCGGCTTGCGCATGATGCAAAGCCAGCCCGTGTGGGCTGGCGACACCCCCAATTTTCGAAAAATCAGGAGTTGATAGATGGCCAAAGAAGAATTGATTGAAATGCACGGGCTGGTTGATGAAGTCCTGCCCGACTCGCGCTTTCGCGTGACGCTGGACAATGGCCACAAGCTCGTGGCCTACACCTCGGGCAAGATGCGCAAGAACCATATCCGCATCCTGGCAGGCGACCAGGTGTCGCTGGAACTCTCGCCTTATGACCTGAGCAAGGGCCGCATCACCTTCCGCCACATTGCCGGTCGCGGGCCCGGACCTGCGCCGCGCCAGAACCGCTAACAAGCCAGTCCGTCCCGACTTGCCGGCGTCATTCGATGCCTGCCGTGTGAGAGCCACGAATACGATGCCCCGTCAGGGCGCATCCTTCAGGCTGATATCACTGCCCCACGGCCATGTGCTCCGTCTTTTTGTCCAGCACCATTTCCGGTTCCTGGGCTTCTTCCCACGTCTCGTTGTTCAGGCCGGCATGGAGCCGTTCCATGTCGAGTTCGCTGGTCCATTTGGCCACGACCAGCGTCGCCACGCCGTTGCCGATCAGGTTGGTCAGCGCGCGCGCTTCGGACATGAACCGGTCGATGCCCAGGATCAGGGCCAGGCCGGCCACCGGCACCGTGCCGACCGCTGACAGCGTGGCGGCCAGCACGATGAAGCCGCTTCCCGTCACACCCGCCGCGCCTTTGGAGGTCAGCAGCAACACGCCCAGCAGCGTGATTTCCTGCATCAGCGTCATCGGCGTGTTGGTCGCCTGCGCGATGAAGACCGCCGCCATCGTCAGGTAGATCGAGGTGCCGTCGAGGTTGAACGAATAGCCGGTGGGAATGACCAGGCCCACGGTCGTCTTTTTGGCGCCCAGGTTTTCCATCTTTTCCATCATGCGCGGCAGCACCGATTCGGACGACGAGGTGCCCAGCACGATCAGCAGTTCTTCCTTGATGTACTTGATGAATTTCCAGATGCTGAAGCCGTGCAGCCTGGCAATCGTGCCCAGGACGACAAAGATGAACAGCAGGCAGGTCAGGTAAAACGCGCCCATCAGCTTGCCAAGCGAAAACAGCGAACCGACGCCGTACTTGCCAATCGTGAACGCCATGGCGCCGAAGGCACCGATGGGCGCGACCTTCATGATGAAGCCGACGATGGTGAACAGCACATGCGAGGTTTTCTCGATCATGTCGAACACCATCGTGCCCCGGCCGCCGAAGCGGTGCAGTGCAAAACCGAACAGCAGCGCCAGCAGCAGCACCTGCAGGATTTCGCCCTTGGCAAACGCATCGACAAAGGCGGTCGGGATGACGTTCATGATGAAGTCGGTCGTGCCCACCATCTTGCCCGGTCCGGTGTAGGCCGCAATGGACTTGGTGTCCAGCGTGGCCGGATCAACATTCATGCCGACGCCCGGTTTCAGGAGGTTGACCAGCACCAGCCCGATGATCAGCGCGAAGGTGCTGACGACTTCAAAGTACAGCAGCGCCAGTCCGCCGGTCTTGCCCACCTTCTTCATGTCCTCCATGCCGGCAATGCCGACCACGACGGTGCAGAAAATGATCGGCGCAATCATCATCTTGATGAGCTTGATGAAGCCATCGCCCAGCGGCTTCATGCTTTCGCCCACCGAGGGAAAGAAAAATCCCAGCGCGACGCCGGCAATGACGGCGCAGATCACCTGGAAGTACAGCGAACGGTAGAGCGGCAGTTTGTGAGTGACTGGGGAGGTAGTCATGGTCGTGGCGCATCAACGGATGCGGTGTTGATAAACGGTGGAAAGCCAATTTAGCAAGAGCATGCTGATTGGGTACTGGTCATAACCACAAACAGTGCTTTCAGGACCTTTGACAAAAACCGTGTGTATTTTTTTCGATTCTATGACCGGCCAGTTCTTGTGGATATCTCGACAGGAAATGAAGAATAAAAAATAAGTTGCCGTCCTACAGGCAGGCGCAAAAGCCAATGCTTAGATGGCTCGATTGTTGGCGTCAGTCATCAATGACCATCGCGCATGCTGTATTTACACAAGGAGTTCCCCAATGTCTTTGAATCCGACACCTTCGCCTCACAACGGCTACCTTGCCAAGGATCTGTCGAATACCGACCTCCGGACTGAATATGCCCACTTGCGTGAAGAACTCGAGCGCCTGCTGACCGAGCCGGACAAGGATTTCCAGAGAATCGACGCCCTGGTTGACGAGCTTGAACTTGTCCAGCTCGCATTCAAGGAACAGCACGGCATCAAGGGCAACAACCCCAATGAATAGGGTGCCAAAAAGTGAGTTAAAGGTCTGCAGGTAATACGAAGAAGATCGGACTGCAGGCTGTTTTCTGGCCTGCAAGATGCTATATTTTTAATAGCTTTAAGTGTATGAGGGTATTGCGCTGGAAGCCTGTTTCTCATTTTTTTAGGCCGAATGCCAGGCCACACTGAGACTTGGTTCGGTTTTACAGAACTACACGGTCTTCAGAGGTTTCTTACCGTCGCCTGGGTTGCACGCTGTCAACGACTGCGATCCATTTCCTTTAAGTTAAGGCTGTCCACTCAACAGACCCACTTCAAAGGAGATCGACATGCCCATCATTGCCTGGTTACTTGGTGTT
This sequence comes from Polaromonas sp., assembly GCA_028292345.1. Lineage (GTDB taxonomy): Bacteria > Pseudomonadota > Gammaproteobacteria > Burkholderiales > Burkholderiaceae_C > Polaromonas. Next base: position 3,447 of record JAQGMN010000456.1, read on the forward strand.
CCCATCACCGTCATCTTGTTGCTGATGCTTTTTGGGGTGTTCTGATAACTTCCTGCCCATGCTGGACAGAATGAAAAAACCCGCCTCGGCGGGTTTTTTCACGGTTGCGCGCCATCGGCTGGCGCTTGTTCCGGGGGGATGGCGTCTTCCGCGTTGGCATGGCGGATGCGCATTTGCCGCACCAGCCACCAAGCGGGCAGCAGGCGCCTGACTTCCGGGCGTGCGAACCGGTCGTCCATCAGGAAAATCACCCCCTGATCCTGGGTCGTGCGGATCACCCGGCCTGCGGCCTGCACCACTTTTTGAATGCCCGGGTAAAGGTAGGTGTAGTCATAAGCCTGCCGGGCACCAAAATTCTCCGCCATCCGCAGCTTGATCTGCTCGTTGACCGGATTGACCTGCGGCAGGCCCAGGGTGGCGATGAAGGCGCCGATCAGCCGCTGGCCCGGCAGGTCGATGCCCTCGGCAAACGCGCCGCCCAGCACGGCAAAACCAATCCCTCGACCTTCCGGCATGAAGCGCGCCAGGAATTCGTCACGCGCCGCTTCATCCATGCGCCGGGTCTGCCGCCACATGGGCACCTGCGGATACAGCAGCCCAAAGCGCTCGGCCAGCGTTTGCAGGTAGTCGTAGCTGCTCAGGAACACCAGGTAGTTGCCTGGCTTGTCGTGGTACTGCCGCGCCATCAGTTGCGAGATGGGCGTCAGCGACAGCGCGCGGTGCTGGTAACGGGTCGAGATGTCGCTGACCACCTGCACCGCCAACTGCCCGGCCAGGAAGGGCGACGGCACATCGACCCAGGCCGTGTCGGCCGGCAGGCCCAGCGTGTCGGCATGGTAGTTCTGCGGACTCAGCGTGGCGGAAAACAGCGCGACCGACCGCGCAGCGGCAAAGCGCGGCGCCAGGAAAGGCGCGGGCACGACGTTGCGGATGCACAGCCGGCTGAAACGGGCCGCCGGGCGGCTGGCGCCAAAAGGGGCAGTGCGGACACGCGCATCGTCCAGCGTGATGTCGAACAGCGAATGCGGGCCAAAGCTTTCGGCCATGCGCGAGAAATGCAGCGCATCGAAGTAAAAGCGCTGGAGCGCGGCATCGACCCGCACCGGATGCGCCTCCATGTCGTCGGTGATGGCGGCGGTGGCCTGCTGCAAGGCCAGCAGGAACCTGTCGGGCAGGCTGGCGCGAACCTGGTAGGCCTGGTCCGGCGGGTGCTCCGGATCCCTGGCCAGGTCGCGCCAGACGCGGTGCAGGCGGTCGAGCGGCTTTTTCAGCGCCGGCCCGGCCGACTGCCGCACGCCGGCCAGTTCGGCCTGGTCAAGCTCTGCCGAATACATCGTTCGCGCCCGGTCCACCAGGTTGTGCGCCTCGTCGACCAGCACGCTGGCACGCCAGCCATTGGCCACCGTCAGGCCATGGAGCAATGCGCTCACATCAAAATAATAGTTGTAGTCGCCGACCGCCACATCGCTCCAGCGCACCAGGTCCTGGCTCAGGTAATACGGGCACACGCCATGCGCCAGCGCCACCGTGCGCAGCGCCTCCTTGTCGAGCAGGCCGCCCGCGCCGGGTTCGGCCAGCGCGGCGCTGCGCGCTGCCGGCAGGCGGTCGTAAAACCCCCGGGCCAGCGGGCATGACTCGCCATGGCAGGCCTTGTCCAGGTGCTCGCATGCCTTGTCGCGCGCCACCAGCTCGATGACGCGCAGGGGTATCTTCTGCGCGCTGCCTTTGATCAGCCCCAGCGCATCGAGCGCCAGGCGGCGGCCCGGCGTCTTGGCCGCCAGGAAAAAAATCTTGTCGATTTGCTGCCGGGGCGCGGCCTTGAGCAGCGCAAACACCGTGCCGATGGTCTTGCCGATGCCGGTGGGCGCCTGCGCCATCAGGCAGCGGCCGCTGGCGGCTGAACGGTAGACCGCTTCGGCCAGTTCGCGCTGGCCGGTGCGAAAGCCCGCATGCGGAAAAGCCATAGCCGCCAGCGCGGCATCGCGTGCCGCGCGGTGCGCCAGTTCCTGCCGCGCCCAGTCCAGGAATTTTTCGCACTGCGCTTCAAAATAGCCTTCAAGCGCATCGGCGCTGAAGTGCTCCGCCAACACCGTTTCCTGCTGGCTGCCGATGTCCAGGTAGACCAGCGCCAGCCGCAC
>JAQGMN010000463.1 GCA_028292345.1 Polaromonas sp.
TTGACACCGTAGAGCTGGTCATGGCACTCGAAGACGAGTTTGGCATTGAAATTCCCGATGAAGACGCGGAGAAGATCACCACCGTCCAGAACGCTATTGACTACGCAAACACCCATCACAAGGCCTAAGGCGTTCCTGCCTTTGCCGTCATCAACCTGAAAAGCCTGATTGCAGTTTTTTCAGGTTTTTTTCCAGGATTACTGAATGAGACGTCGTCGTGTCGTCGTCACAGGTCTGGGTTGTGTCAGCCCGGTAGGAAATACCGTGGCCGATTCCTGGGCCAATGTGCTTGCCGGAATGCCCGGCATTGACCAGATCACCCATTTTGATGCCAGTGGCCTTGCCTGCAAGTTTGCAGGCGAAGTCAAGGGTTTCAATATCGCGGATTACATCCCTGAAAAAGAAGCCCGGCACATGGACCGCTTCATTCATCTGGGACTGGCCGCCGCCTGCCAGGCAGTGGCCGACAGCGGTCTGCCCACGGGCGATGCCCTGGACGACGAACTGGCCACCCGCATCGGCTGCAACATCGGCTCGGGCATCGGCGGCCTGCCGCTGATCGAGCGCATGCACGGCGAACTGGTGGAGCGCGGCCCGCGCCGGATTTCACCTTTCTTCGTGCCGGCGACCATCATCAACATGATCTCCGGGCATGTGTCGATCAAGTTCGGTTTCAAGGGCCCCAACATTGCCGTTGTCACCGCGTGCACGACGGGGCTGCATGCCATCGGGCTGTCGGCGCGCATGATCGAGTACGGCGACTGCGATGTCATGGTCGCCGGCGGTGCGGAAGCCACGGTTTCGGCGCTGGGCGTGGGCGGCTTCGCAGCGGCCCGGGCCCTGTCGACCCGCAATGAAGACCCGAAGACGGCCTCGCGTCCCTGGGACAGGGACCGCGACGGCTTCGTGCTCGGCGAGGGCAGCGGCGTGGTCGTGCTCGAGGAATACGAACACGCCAAGGCGCGGGGCGCCAAGATTTACGCCGAAGTGCTGGGCTTTGGCATGAGCGCCGATGCCTATCACATGACGGCCCCCAACATTGACGGCCCGCGCCGCTCCATGGCCATGGCCCTGAAGAATGCCGGCGTCAATGCGGACCAGGTGCATTACCTCAATGCGCATGGCACGTCCACGCCGCTGGGCGACTTGAACGAAACCAACGCCATCAAGGCGGCTTTTGGCGCGCATGCCAAGGACAAGCTGGTGGTCAGTTCGACCAAGTCCATGACCGGCCATTTGCTGGGCGGCGCTGGCGGCATCGAGTCGGTGTTCACGGTGCTTGCGCTGCATCACCAGAAAATTCCGCCGACGATCAACCTGTTCAACCAGGACCCCGAGTGCGACCTGGATTTTTGCGCCAATACCGCGCGTGATGCCACCATCGACATTGCCGTCAAAAACAATTTCGGTTTTGGCGGAACCAACGGCACGCTGGTCTTCAAGCGCGTCTGAACGCACTGCATTTTTCTTCAGCAGCGCCAGTTCACGCACGCTCTGCCTTGAACCGCCACAATGCCCCGCCGGTGGTTTATCCGCTTGGGCGTTCGTCATTCCTGGGCGGCTTGTTGCTGGCCTTGTGGCTTGCCGGCCTTTTTTCTGTGCTGCTGTGGTCGAGCGCCATGCGCCAGCCCGACTGGCGCATCCTGCTGGCGGGATTTTCGGTGCTGCTGGCAGGCTTTGCTGCACGCATCACCTGGGGCAACCTTCCAACCGGGCATCTGGCATGGGATGGCGACGTCTGGCATTGGGAAAGCCCCGGCTGCCAGACCGGCGCGGGCGAGCATGCGCTGTCGGTGATTGCCGATTTCCAGCAGCGGCTTCTGCTGCGGCTTGAAAACCAGGCCGGCGCCAGCCTGTGGCTGTGGGTTGAGAAAAACACCCTGCCCGAGCGCTGGATGGATTTGCGCCGCGCCGTGTATTCGCCGCACAAGTCCCGTGGATGGCTGCCCGCGCATGACCTTGTGCCTGTGGAACCTGCCGATTCGGCATTTCCTGCTGTGGCACCATCGAAGGCTATGCAATCCCAACATGTCCCGCAGGCCGAGCGATGAGCGATGACCTGCCACCGCCGGCTGCCGAAAAAGCCGCCGACAGCGACGCGCTGCTGGTCGAGCGGACGGTGGCGGGAGACCAGAAGGCGTTTGAACTGCTGGTCATCAAGTACCAGCGGCGCATCCAGCGACTGATCGGCCGCATGGTCCGCGATGTGGACTTGGTGGAAGACATTGCGCAGGAGACTTTTATTCGCGCTTACCGCGCCCTGGGCCAGTTCCGGGGCGAAGCGCAGTTCTACACCTGGCTTTACCGGATTGCAGTCAACACGGCCAAGAAGGCCCTGATGGATTTGAAGCGCAATCCCACCGTTTCTGAAAATGCCTACAAATCCGACGATGACGATGAAACTTCCCGGGTCGAAAACGAACTAACCAGTCCTGAAACGCCTGAAACGGTGCTGGCCAGCAAGGAAATCGCCAACATCATCAACCAGGCGATGCAGGATTTGCCGGAGGAATTGCGTGAAGCGATCACCTTGCGGGAGATTGAAGGCTTGAGCTATGAGGAGATATCCGAAGCCATGGATTGTCCGATTGGAACGGTACGGTCGCGCATTTTCAGAGCCCGCGAAGCGATTTCCGCCAAGGTCCGGCCCTTGCTGGAAAACCAGACAGGCAAGCGCTGGTGAGTGGGTTGCCTACCGCCTTCATTCGCCAGCCCAGGCAGTCAGTGAACAGAACCGGCAGACCCGCTGCCCATAAAACAATCATGACATCACACATGAGCACCCCCGAACTTCTTTCTGCCCTGGCGGACGGCCAGCTCGGCGAACAGGATTTTGCAGCCGCGCTTGAGGCCTGCGGCCAGAACGATGCCGCACTCGACTGCTGGAATACCTACCACCTGATCGGTGACTTTCTGCGTTCGCCGGCTGACCTGCACACATCGTCACAGGCGGTGCGCAGCGACATCGGGTTTGCCAGCCGGCTCAGCGCGCGTCTGGCGCAGGAGACGGTCTTGCCTGCAGTGGCGGTTCCGGCTGCTCAGTTGCCTGCTTCCCACCGCATCGTCCATCACCGTGGACCGGCATCGAACGACGGCAGTTTCCGCTGGAAACTGGTGGCCGGGGTGGCGTCTCTGGCCGCCGTGTCCGCCATTGCTTGGAATGCGTCCGGGCTGATGGCGCCGGCGCCCGGGCCGCAACTGGCAGAGGCTTCTTCCCCGCAGATCGTGATCAGTTCTCCGCAAGGGCCGATGGTGCGGGATGCCCGGCTGGAGGAATTGCTGGCGGCGCACAGGCAGTTTGGAACGGCTTCGGCCTTGCAGGAGTCCTCGGGCTTCCTGCGCAATGCGACGTTTGAAGCGCCGCGCAATGCCCAGGCTGCCAGCGCGCGTTAAGTGCCAGAAAACCTTCTGAAATCCATGATTTTCAAGCATTTAAGGCTTCTTGCGCTTGCCCTGTCTTCACTTCTAGCTATTGATTATGTAGCGGCGCAAGTGCCTGCGGTTTCGGCGCCGCCAACGGCATCGCCCGCAGAGGTGCGCAGCCTGAACGACTGGCTGATGCGAATGCACCAGGCTTCCGTCAACCGGTCCTATGTCGGAACCTTCGTGGTGTCGGCAGGGGGAAGCATGTCCAGCGCCAAGATATGGCATGTCTGCGAAGGCACGCAACAGGTCGAACGGGTCGAAACCCTGACCGGTCCGCCGCGCTCCATTTTCCGGCACAACGACCAGGTCACAACCTTCATGCCGGAACACAAGGTGGCGCGCAGTGAAAAGCGCGAGTCGCTGGGTCTGTTTCCGCAGTTGTTCCAGTCGGCCGACAGCCGCATTGCCGACTTCTACAAGTTTCGCCAGGAAGGCCTGGAGCGGGTGGCGGGCGTCGATGCCGACATCATCATGCTGGTTCCGAAGGACCGGCTGCGCTTTGGCTACCGGGTCTGGAGCGAGCGCAAGAATGGCCTGATCGTGAAGCTCCAGACGCTCGATCCCGACGGCAAGGTGATTGAAGAGGCGGCATTTTCAGAACTTCAGCTTGACGCACCCGTCAGCATGAGCCAGTTGGTCCAGATGATGGGCAAGGTTCAAGGCTACCGCCTCGACAAGCCTGCGCTCGTCAAGACAACGGCGGCCGCCGAGGGCTGGGCCTTGAAGATGCCTGTCGCGGGTTTCAATGCCATGAGTTGCTACAAGCGGCCGGCCTCGGCAGCAGGCTCCGCAGAAAAAAATACAAACGGTGACGGCCCGCTGCAGTGGATTTTTTCAGACGGCCTGGCAACGGTATCGATTTTTGTGGAGCCGCTCGACCGGCGGCGTCATGTGCGCGAGTCCACGCTTTCCCTGGGCGCCACGCAGACCCTGACACGTCAACTCGATGCGCACTGGATCACCCTGGTGGGCGAAGTTCCTGTTCCGACGCTGCAGCTGTTTGCCAGCGCGCTGGAACGCAACCGGTAGGACGGTGGCGCCGCGGCCGAAAATTTTCGGTGATTTGGCACTGCTGGCCCTTGCCTTGCTTTTGCCTGCTCCCATTTACCTGTTTGTTTTGAAACTTCTCCGGTTTGCTTGATACAACTTTATTGATGACAAGGCTGAAAATGCGTGAATTGAACCTTAAACCGCTGCGGCCCTACCTGGCTGCAGGCCTGATGGCCATCGCCGCGACCACCTCCGTGCTGCCGGTGACGCCGGTATGGGCGCAAACCCGCACCTTGCCAGACTTCACCGACCTGGTCGACCAGGTGGGGCCGTCGGTGGTCAACATCCGCACTTCTGAAAAAGCCAAGGCCTCGTCGGCCGCCGGCGGCATTGACGAGCAGATGCTCGAGTTTTTCAAGCGCTTCGGCATTCCCGTGCCGCCCAACATGCCGCGCGGCCCGCGCGCCGAGCCCGGCCAGCCCGATGAAGACCAGCCCCGCGGCGTCGGTTCGGGCTTCATCCTGACGGCCGACGGCTTTGTCATGACCAATGCGCATGTGGTCGAGGGCGCCGACGAGGTCATCGTCACGCTGACGGACAAGCGCGAATTCAAGGCCAAAATCATTGGCGCCGACAAGCGCAGCGACGTGGCCGTGGTCAAGATCGAAGCCACCGGCCTGCCGGCGGTGAAAATTGGCGACATCAGCCGCCTGCGCGTGGGCGAATGGGTCATGGCCATCGGTTCGCCATTCGGCCTTGAAAACACGGTGACGGCGGGCATCGTGAGCGCCAAGCAACGCGATACCGGCGACTACCTACCTTTCATCCAGACGGACGTGGCCATCAATCCGGGCAATTCGGGCGGGCCCCTGATCAACATGCGCGGCGAGGTCGTCGGCATCAACAGCCAGATCTACTCGCGTTCCGGCGGTTTCCAGGGCATTTCGTTTTCGATCCCGATCGACGAGGCCACGCGCGTGTCCGAGCAACTTCGCATCAGCGGCAAGGTGACGCGCGGGCGCATCGGCGTGCAGATCGACCAGGTCACCAAGGACGTGGCCGAGTCCATCGGCCTGGGCAAGGTGCAGGGCGCGCTGGTCCGGGGCGTTGAAAGCGGCGCGCCTGCCGAAAAGGCGGGCATCGAGGCGGGCGACATCATCACGAAGTTCGAGGGCAAGGCGATCGACAAGGCCAGCGACCTTCCGCGCATGGTGGGCAATGTGAAACCGGGCACGCAGGTGACGGTCACCGTGTTCCGGCGCGGTGCCAGCAAGGACCTGTCCGTCACGATTGCCGAGGTCGAGGCCGACAAGCCTGCGCGCCCGGCGTCCAAGCCGGAAGCCAAGCCCCCCGTGGCCGGCCCCGCCCAGGCCCTGGGCCTGTCGGTGAGCGAAATCACGGAAGCGCAGAAAAAGGAACTCAATGTCAAGGGCGGCGTCAAGGTCGATGCCGCCGTTGGGGCGGCGGCTAAAGCCGGTCTGCGCGAAGGCGACGTGATCGTGTCCATTGCCAATGCCGAAGTGACCGGGGTCAAGGGTTTTGAAGCGGCGCTGGCGAAAATCGACAAGACCAAAAACATCATCGTGCTGGTCCGGCGCGGTGAACTGGCACAATTCGTCATCATCCGGCCGGCGCGCTGACCGTCTGCTGCAGAGCCTTGATACCGGTCTGGCGGTGGGGCTCGTTACAATGCAGCAGCATTTCAGCCGTTTTTAACATCCGGATTCGCGCAGTTTCCCCCATTGGCCTAGCCGAGGCACCACCTGCGTCCTGTCAAGGCCGGCAACAGCACATGCTGGAAAAGGCCCGGCTTGGGTTTTTGCCTACAATGAAGCTCCAACTTTCGCAGTTGCCATAGATGGTTGGTTCAGGGCGCGTCATTGCAGACGCGCCTTTTTTTATGCTCCCGGCCGTGGTCTGTTTGTTTTTCCGCAATATATTCAAGTAATTAGGCGTTTTTGTTGATGAACCACATTCGAAATTTTTCGATCATTGCGCACATTGATCATGGCAAGTCCACGCTGGCCGACCGGCTGATCCAGCGCTGCGGCGGCTTGCAGGACCGCGAGATGAGCGCCCAGGTGCTCGATTCGATGGACATTGAAAAAGAGCGCGGCATCACCATCAAGGCGCAGACCGCCGCGCTCAAGTACAAGGCGCTTGACGGCCAGGTCTACAACCTCAACCTGATCGACACGCCGGGCCATGTCGATTTCTCGTACGAAGTCAGCCGCTCGCTGTCGGCCTGCGAAGGCGCGCTGCTGGTGGTCGATGCCAGCCAGGGCGTGGAAGCGCAGACCGTGGCCAACTGCTACACCGCGCTCGACCTGGGCGTGACGGTGGTGCCGGTGCTCAACAAGATGGACCTGCCGCAGGCCGACCCCGACAACGCCCGGCAGGAAATCGAGGAAGTCATTGGCATTGATGCCACCGACGCGATTCCCTGCAGTGCCAAGACCGGCATGGGCATCGACGAGATTCTGGAGGCCGTGGTTGCCCTGATTCCTCCGCCCAGGGGCAATCCGGCCGCCGCGCTGCGCGCCATGATCATCGACAGCTGGTATGACGCCTATGTCGGCGTGGTCATGCTGGTGCGCGTGGTCGATGGCCGGCTGGCCAAGGGCGACCGCATCAAGCTGATGGCCAGCGAGGCGACCTACAATGCCGAGCAACTCGGCGTCTTCACGCCGCACACCGAGCCGCGCCCGGCGCTGGAAGCGGGCGAAGTGGGTTTTGTGATTGCCGGCATCAAGGAACTGCAGGCGGCCCGCGTGGGCGACACCATCACCCTGATCAAGGGCGGCACCGGCGGCGCGGCCTTCACCGCGACCGAGGCGCTGCCGGGTTTCAAGGAAATCCAGCCGCAGGTGTTTGCCGGCCTGTACCCGTCGGAAGCCAGCGAATACGAGTCGCTTCGCGACGCGCTGGAAAAGTTGAAGCTCAACGATGCGTCGCTGCATTACGAGCCCGAGGTCAGCGAGGCGCTGGGCTTTGGCTTTCGCTGCGGCTTTCTGGGCCTGCTGCACATGGAAATCGTCCAGGAGCGTCTGGAGCGCGAATTCGACCAGGACCTGATCACCACCGCGCCCAGCGTGGTGTACGAAGTGCTCAAGGTCGATGGCGAGACGCTCAGGGTGGAAAACCCGTCGAAAATTCCCGATGGCGGGCGCGTCAGCGAGATCCGCGAGCCCATCGTCACCGTGCACCTGTACATGCCGCAGGATTATGTCGGCGCCGTCATGACGCTGGCCAACCAGAAGCGCGGCGTCCAGCTCAACATGGCCTACCACGGCAAGCAGGTCATGCTGACCTATGAAATGCCGCTGGGCGAGATCGTGCTGGACTTTTTCGACAAGCTCAAGTCGGTCTCGCGCGGCTATGCGTCCATGGACTACGAGTTCAAGGAGTTCCGCGCCTCCGA
>JAQGMN010000084.1 GCA_028292345.1 Polaromonas sp.
CTCCTGGCCGCTTGCGAACGGGCTGAAAAGGGCACCCACCGCGCCCTTTACCACAAAAAAATAGCCTCGCTCCACCGACTTATGCACAAATCCTGTGGTACTGCTTTTTATGGTCCAGCTTCAGTCCACCACCCTACTATCAAACCCATAGCAGACGTAAGTTGTTGATTCATATAGAAACTTTAAAATGCCTTTTTGCCGGGCAGTTTAAGGAAAGCCTTGATTTACAAGGCTCTACAGGCGCTTGCAACAAGCTATCAACAAAGTTATCCACAGAAAATCTGGACAACTCCAAAACAGTGAAAAATCAAGGACTTAGCCATTGCCATGCAGTGGCGGGTGCCGCAGTTTGCTGCATCGGGCGCGGGCTATGAGCCACTGGCTGCAGATCGTCGTGGCCACGCCGGCGCACAGCGCCATCGCCGGACCGCTGACCTACCGCAGCGCCGCGCCGCTGTCCGCCGGCACGCTGGTGCGCGTTCCCTTTGGCCGGCGCGAGGTGCTGGGCGTGGTGTGGGACACGCTGGCGGACTGTGGCGAGATGCCGGAGGAAAACATCCGCGACATTGCCGGCGCGCTGGAGGGGCTCGGTCCGCTCTCGAGCACCTGGCGCCAGCTGGTGGCCTTCACCGCCGGGTACTACCAGCGCTCGCTCGGCGAGGTGGCGCTGGCGGCGCTGCCGCCGCAGCTGCGCGACCTCACGGCCGTGCAGCTGGCGCGCCGGCTGAAGCGGCCGTCAAGCGCCACCGGAAGCGCGCCAGACACTACAGAATTAATAGCACTCAGCGCACAGCAGGCAAGCGCAATAGCCCAATTTGATGCTGAAACCATGGAAAAACAGCGGCCGGCGCTGCTGTTTGGCGCCACCGGCAGCGGCAAGACCGAGGTCTACCTGCGCGCGGCCGCCCGGGTGCTGGCGCAGGACCCGGCCGCCCAGGTGCTGGTGATGGTGCCCGAGATCAACCTCACGCCGCAGCTGCAGGCCCGGTTCGAGGCGCGCTTTGCCCACCTGGGCGCCGACCGCGTCGTGCCGATGCACAGCGGCCTCACGCCGCCCCAGCGGCTCAAGGGCTGGCTGGCCGCGCATTCGGGCCTGGCGCGGCTGGTGCTGGGCACGCGCATGGCGGTGTTCGCGTCGATGCCGAACCTGCGCCTGATCGTCGTCGACGAAGAGCACGACCCCAGCTACAAGCAGCAGGAAGGCGCCCGCTACTCGGCGCGCGACCTGGCGGTGTACCGCGCCCGGCTGGAGACCAACGGGCCCCCACGCTTGCCACTTCGTGTGCTGCGCTGCCCCCCGGGGGGGCCGCTGCGCCTGCGGTCTGGCGAAGCCAGTCCCGCGGCCCTTGCTGGTGGAGATGGCTCGCCTGCCGCCACCTGCCGCGTGCTGCTGGGTTCCGCCACGCCTTCGCTGGAGAGCTGGCAGGCGACCCTCACCGGCCGCTACCAGCGCCTGGACATGGACGAACGCATCGGTGCCGGCCAACTGCCCACGGTGCGGCGGGTCGACATGAACCACCAGCCCCGGCACTGCGTCATCGCCCCGCCGCTGCTGGCGGCCATCGCAGAGCGGGTGGCGCGCGGCGAGCAGTCGATGATTTTTTTGAACCGGCGGGGCTATGCGCCGGTGCTGGCCTGCCTGGACTGCGACTGGAAAAGCGACTGCCCGCACTGCAGCGCCTACCGCGTGTTCCACAAGATCGACCGCACGCTGCGCTGCCACCATTGCGGCTTCACCGAACGCGTGCCGCGCGCCTGCCCGAGCTGCGGCAATGTGGACATCGCGCCGATCGGACGCGGCACCGAACGGCTGGAGGAGCACCTGGCCGAATTGCTGGCCCATGTCCGGCGGCCCGACGGCGAACCGGTGCGCATTGCGCGCATCGACGCCGACAGCACCCGGCTCAAGGGCGCGCTCGAATCGCAGCTGGCCCGCGTGCATGCCGGCGAGGTCGATGTGCTGGTCGGCACCCAGATGATCGCCAAGGGCCATGACTTCCGGCACATCACGCTGGTCGCCGCCGTCAACACCGACAGCGCGCTGTTTTCCAGCGACTTCCGCGCGCCCGAGCGCTTGTTCAGCCTGTTGATGCAGGCGGCGGGCCGGGCCGGCCGCGATGCCCGGCACAGCGCGGCCAGCGAAATGTGGGTGCAGACCATGCACCCCGACCATCCGCTGTTCGAGGCGCTGAAGCGGCACGACTACCCGGCGTTCGCCACCCGGGAACTGGCCGAGCGGCAGGCGGCCGGCCTGGCGCCTTTCGGTTTTTCTGCGCTCATCCGGGCCGACGCCAGGACGCAGGAAGTCGCCCAGGGCTTCCTGAACGCCGCCGCCCAGGCGGCCGGGCAGCAGCAGCTGCCCGGCCATGACCATGTCACGACCTACCCGGCCGTGCCGATGACGATCCAGCGCGTGGCCGATGTCGAGCGCGCGCAGATGCTGGTCGAAAGCCCGTCGCGCAAGGCGCTGCAGGGATTCCTGGCCGCCTGGCAGCCGGTGCTGTTCGAAACGCGACGGCAGGCGGACTTCAAAAGCCTGGTGCGCTGGGCGATTGACGTCGATCCGATTGCGATCTGAGGCAGGCGCCTGCCGGCGCGCAGGCCCGCGCTGGGCTATTCGCTGGTCTGCCGGTTCGTCCCGGTTGTGGCGGCAGTGTCCGGAAACGGCTTTTCATGCTGGCGGTTGCGGCCCCCGGCCTTCGCATCCGCACCTGCCCATCACCGGGGCGCCATCGGGCACGGCGGGCAAGGTCATGCCGCACCCGGGCTCTTGGCCAGAATCCAGACAAACACGGCCAGCTGCAGCACATTGAGCGACACGCTCAGGGCGTGCAGCTGTTTGAAACGACGGCCCTGGCGGTTGTCGCGCGCCCGGTTCACCTGCGGCGTCAGCCAGAAACGGCTCAGGAAAAACACCAGCGCCACCGCCACCAGGCTGCCCTGCACCAGCGGCACACCGGCCAGCGCCGCAGCGCAGGCCGTGCTCAGACCAAGAAACAGATAGTATTTTGGGAAAAACGAGCGCACATAGGCGCTTGCCCATTCCTGGGGCAGCACGGCAAAAATGGTGGGCGCCACGGCCACGGTGAAAAACAGCATGATGCCTGCATTGGCCGCGACGATCAGGTCGCTGAAGTGCGTCAGCATGGGGCGGGTCCTTGGAAGAAAACTCAGGCAGCGCTCTTGCCCAGGCCCGGATCACAGGAATGCAGCTGGAACACCGAGTTCGGGCCGCGCGGGAACTCCGGCGAAGGCAGCGGCCGCAGCCCAAAGCGCGGCTTGCCTGCAGGCACCGGAAGATCGCTGGCGGCTGCGGCGCTGACCAGGTCATGCAGGTTTTCCGAGTTGAAGGCCTTTTTGCAGGCCTCGTGGAAGTCAACGGCAAAATCGTCGCATGCAGACCCGCTGCGCGGCTTGGACGGAGGTGCCTCGAAAAACTTCACCACATCCAGGACGGTGAAGCCTTTCAGGTCGCCTTCGACCTGGTAGCCGCCACCGGGGCCCTTGAAGGAGCAGACGAGGCGGTGTTCGCGCAGCACCCGCAAAATGCTTTCCAGTCCGGCAAGCGACACGCTCAGGGCCTGCGCCACTTCCCGTGCGGGAATGGGCTGGCGGGCGCCTTTGGCAGCGATGTAGACCAGTGATTCAACGGCAACCCGCGTTCTTTTGGGAATCAGCATGATGGGCCTTCAAATTTTGAGTAGATATTAGCTACTAGCATAACGTCAAATCTATTCAATTAAAACAAAATCAACGCATCCAATCCGAAAAAAATCGATTTATAAGTTATAAACGGTGAAATCTACGCAAACAGCCATGAATAAAACTACTCAAAAAGATTCTGTGCAGACCCACACGCTCTTTCGCATCGGTGCGCTGGCAAAAATGACGGGCATTCCGGTTTCCACTCTTCGCATCTGGGAAGTCAGGCACCATGCCTTTTCCCCTTCGAAAACCGTGGGAAAACACCGGCTCTATAGCCAGGACGATGCGCACAAGGCAGCCCTGCTCAAGCAACTCAGCCGGCAGGGGCATGCCATCGGCGCGATTGCGCCGCTGCAGGTGCAAGCCCTTGAAAAAATGCAGCCGACCGGCGTGCCTGCGGCCAGCCCGCCCGCAGTGCCAAGGCAAGCGGCCGGCACGGTGTCGCTGGCGGTGATCGGCGCCGGAATCGCCGGCCGCGTGGCGTCGGGCAAGTTCGCCCGGCAGCTACTGGGCAGCAGCCTGCGGGTGAGCGACAGTTTTCCCGACCTGGCACGGGCGGGCGCCGCCGGTTTCCGGGAGCGTCCCCGGATCCTGCTGGTCCAGGTCAACACGCTGCACGACAGCATCCGCAGCGAAATCCAGGCGCTCGCCCAGAAGCACGGCGTGGTGCATACGCTGGTGGTCTATGGCTTTGCGCAGGAAGCGGTGGTGGAAGCGATGCGCGTGGCCGGCATCCTGGTGCGGCGCGGGCCGGTCTCGGACTACGAGCTGTCGGACCTGATCAGTTCGATGCTGCTGGTCGACACGGCAAAAAGCCTGGGCGGGGTCCACGCCGAGTCGTTGATTCCGCCGCGCAAATACTCAGACGACACGCTGTCGCAGGTGGCGGCCATTTCAACCAGCATGCTGTGCGAATGCCCCCGGCATGTTGCCGAGCTGATTGCGCAGCTGGCGAGCTTTGAGCAGTACAGCCAGGAATGCCTGAACAAAAACGAGGAAGACGCGCACCTGCATGCCTACCTGCACGCCATTTCAGGCTCTGCCCGCGCGCTTTTCGAGCGCGCGCTGGAAATGGTGGCCCGGCACGAGAACATCGCGCTGCTGCCCGACTCCGGCGCCATGCCGGACGCAACGGCACAAAATCCCGACGAAAGGGATGCCGGACCGCCGGGCACGGTGCCCGCCTGACATGCGCTGCAGCCCTTTCGCGGCCCGTTTCACGGCAGCGGTTCCGGGCTGCGGCCGAGCGTGAAAAAGAACGCGGCCCCTTCGTTCGGCGTGCTTTCGGCCCACACACGGCCGGCATGGCGTTCAACGATTCGCTTGACGGTGGCCAGCCCGATGCCGGTTCCCGAAAACTCCTCGGGCGAATGCAGCCGCTCAAAGGTGCCGAACAGCTTGGCGGCAAAAGCCATGTCGAATCCGGCCCCGTTGTCCCTGACAAAAAAGACGGTGCTGCCGTCCTGCCCCGGCTCGGCGCCGACCTGAATGCGCGCCAGCGGCGTGCGGGAAGTGAACTTCCAGGCATTGCCCAGCAGGTTCTGGTAGACGACCGACAGCAGCCGGGCGTCGCCCAGCGCGCTCAGGCCGCCCTCGATCTGCAGCTCTGCCTGGCGCCCGGGCTCCCGCTCATGGTGGTCGTGCGCGATGCGCCGGGCGATTTCCGACAGGTCGACAGGCTCGGAATTGATCTGCTTGCGCGAGACGTGGGCCAGCGTCAGCAGGCCTTCGATCAGATCGCCCATGTGCTTGACGCCCACCCCGATGCGCTCCAGGTAATGCTTGCCTTTCCCGCTCACCTGCTCGCCATCGATCTTCACCACCAGCTGGCTGAAGGCATGGATGGTGCTCAGCGGCGAGCGCAGGTCGTGCGACACCGAATAGGCAAACGACTCCAGTTCGCGGTTCGCCATCTCAAGCTCCAGGGTGCGCTGCAGCACCCGCGCTTCGAGTTCGGTGTTCAGGCTGAGGATTTCCTGCTGCTGCTGCCTGCGCTCGGTGATGTCGCGCTCGACCGCCACCCAATGGGTGAACTTGCCGGACTTGTCGGCAATGGGCGCAATGTCGGTTTCCAGCCAGCGCGCCCGGCCGTCCTTGGTGTAGATGACGATTTCCGCGCGCACCGGCTCCCACCGGGCCATGGCGTCGCGAATCCGGTCCAGCTCGGCGCGCTGGGTGTTCGGCCCCCACAGCAGCCGGGAGGTTTGGCCCAGCGCTTCGGCGCGGCTGTAGCCGGTCTGGCGCTCGAAGGCATCGTTCACAAAAACGATGCGCGGGCCGCCTTCTTCCAGGGCGACGGCTTCGGTGATGATGACGATGTCGTTCAGCCGCGACACCGCCGTCTGCAGCAGCCGCAGCTGCGCCTGCTCCGCGCGCCGCTGGGTGATGTCCTGAAAGTAAACCGCCAGCCCGTTTTCCGTCGGATAGACATGAAAATGAATGCACAGGTTCAGCGGCGCGTAAAAGGCCTCGAACCGCGCCGTGCGCTGCGCCTGCAGGGCCAGGCGGCATTCGCGCTCCATGCGCGTGCCCAGGGATTCGGGAAACTCCTGCCAGAGGGTTTTTCCCAGAACGTCTTGGCGCCGGCGCTGGAGCATGCGCTCGGCCTGGCCGTTGAAAAAGGTGAACTTCCAGTCCCTGTCGATCAGGCAAAAACCGTCGGTGATGCTTTCCAGGGTGGCGGTGAGCTGCGCCTCCAGCGCCAGGGCGCGCTCCTCGGCGTCTTTTTGTTCTGAAATGTCCTGGAAGGCGCCCTGGAGGCGAACGATTTTTCCGCTGGCGTCGCGCAGCGCCTCGCCGATGGAACGCACCCAGATGCGCCGCCCCTTGGCCGTGCGCTTGGGCAGCACGAATTCATAGGGAATGCCGTGGTCGGCGCAATCCTGCACATGGCGGACCACCAGCGGCCGATGCTCGGGGTAAAAATAGCCGATGCCCTCGTCCAGCGTGGGCGTGTAGCCCGGCGCGACATCATGGATCAGGCAGTTCTCGTCCGACCAGGTCAGCGTGCGCTCCGGCAGGTCGATGGTCCAGCCGCCCAGGCGCGCCACCTTGCCGGCAATCCGGCCCATGTAGAGATTTTTTTCCAGCAGCTCGGCGCGCTGCCTGAGTTCGTCAATGTCGGTCAGCGTGCCCACCCAGCCGACGGGGCAACCGGCCGCGTCGCGCTGCGGGACGGCGCGGACCAGCATCCAGCGGTAGAGGCCATCGGCGCGGCGCAGCCGGCATTCCACCTCGCAGGCTTCGCTGGCGTCGTGCGCCCGGGTCCATTGCGCGACCACCTGCGGGCGGTCCTCGGGATGGATGAACCGGTCCCAGCCGTGGGCCAGGCTGTCCTGCAGCGACGCGCCGGAATAGTCCAGCCAGCGCTGGTTGAAATAGCTGGGCCGGCCGTCAGGCCGCATCGTCCAGACGATCTGGGGCAAGGCATCGGCCAGAAGGTGAAACGCGGCATCGCCGGGGCCGCAGGCGCCAGGCAGAGGGGGGTCGCCGGCAGGCTTGCAGGCCGTGCCGGACAGGGGATCGGTTTCGCTGCCTGCAATGCTCACGCGGTTTCCTTGGTTGCGCTCAGGCGGAATTGCGTGCTGCGCCAGCGCGGCTCAAACCTGCTGCGGGATTGCACCAGACCTGGCAAGCGGTATTGTGGCCCATCAGGGACCGCGCCCAACCCATTTTCCATAGCTTGCGCATGCCTGGAAAAACCCCCGATTCCGGCAAGCCCATTCGCTGGCCAGACCGGGCACAGGCGGTTAGATTATGGTTTTGGCCACCGAAGGGAAACCGTCATGCCCAGCCCCATCGACACGCGCGGTGCCTGCCCGCCAGGCCAGCGCCGAAGCCTGCTCGTCACTGGCGTTGCCGTTCTGGCTACCGCGATGGCGCCCGCCGGCTTCGGCCCGGCACGGGCGCAGGCCCGCCCGCTCCAGCCGACCCCCAGCCAGACCGAAGGGCCGTTCTACCCGGTGGCCCTGCCCGCCGACAGCAACTTCGACCTGCTGCGCAACGGCGGCGCCCGCTATGCGCGCGGCCAGCCGGCCTGGGTGGAAGGCACGGTGGCCGACACGGCGGGCAGGCCGGTGTCGGGCGCGGTGGTCGAAATCTGGCAGTGCGACCAGGCGGGCCACTACCACCATCCCGGCGACGGCGGCCGGGCCGACCCGGCGTTCCAGGGCTTTGGCCGCGTGGCCGTGGGCAGCGACGGGCGCTACCGCTTTCGCACCCTGCGGCCGGCGCCCTACAGCGGGCGCACGCCGCACATCCATGTCAAGGTGCGGCTCGGGCAGCGTGAACTGCTGACCACCCAGCTCTACGTGGCGGGCGACGCAGGCAATGAACGCGACTTTCTCTGGCGGCGGCTGGACGCGCAGGGCCGCGCCGCGCTGACCGTGCCGTTCGCGCCCGACGCCGACGGCCTGCGGGCGCGCTTTCCCATCGTCGTGCAGGCCTGAAGCCCCGTCCGGCGCCGGCCCATTTTGCGGGTCGCCGCGCTGACCGGGCGCCGGGCGCTAAGCTGCGCGCCATGGATTCACTGACGCAAATCGCACTCGGCTCGGCCGTGACCGTGGCCGTGATGGGCCGGCGCACCGCCGTGTGGAAAGCCGCGCTCTGGGGCGCCGTGGCCGGCACCCTGCCCGACCTGGACGCCTTCATCGACCACGGCAATGCCATCCTGAACATGACGCGCCACCGCGCCGAAAGCCATTCACTGCTCTATGTGACGCTGGCGGCGCCGCTGCTGGCCTGGGGCGTGAGCCGGCTGCACGGCGAGCCGGTGCTGTTTCGCCGCTGGTGGCTGGCGCTGTGGCTGGCGCTTTTCACCCATCCGCTGCTCGACGCCATGACGGTGTACGGCACGCAACTGCTGCAGCCCTTCAGCGACTATCCGTTCGCGGTGGGCAGCATCTTCATCATCGACCCGCTCTACACCGTGCCGCTGATCGTCGGCGTGGTGGCGGCCTTGAGGCTCAAGAGCCAGCGCGGCCAGCGCTGGAATGCGGCCGGCCTGGTGCTCAGCACGCTCTACCTGGGCTGGAGCTTTGGGGCGCAGCAGCAGGCGACGCAGGTCGCGCGGGCCTCGCTGGCCGAGCAAGGCATTGCCGCCAGCGGGCTGCTGGTCACGCCCGCGCCGTTCAACACACTGCTCTGGCGGCTGGTGGCGACCACGCCCACGCAGTACCTCGAAGGCCATCATTCGCTGCTCGACGACTCCCCGCAGATACGCTGGAGCGCGCACGACCGGGGCGCAGCGCTCATGGACCGGCACGGCCACGAGCCGTCCGTCGCCCGCATTGCGGCCTTCAGCCACGGCTTTTATCGGCTTTCGGAATCCAGCGGCCGGCTGTTTGTGACGGACTTGCGCATGGGACAGGAACCGGTCTACACCTTTCACTTCGACCTGGGACCGCCCGCCGCGCTGGCCGCACGGCAGCATGCCCCAACCCTTGAAAGCAAACGCCCCGACCTGGCGACGGCCCTGCCCTGGCTGTGGCAGCGCATGTGGGGCAAGGCGGTGCCCGCGCCGCACTGACAGCCGGCGAAGGCGGGGCGCGCACGCCATGGCCGGACAGCCGGCCCAAGTGTTGTAAATGCCTTGAGGTGAAAAACGCAAAGATGTGTTTGAATGAAGTTCACACGGCTCAACCACAAGGAGTGCTCGATGGAATCCATTCAAGTCGTTCCCCAGGCGCCC
>JAQGMN010000117.1 GCA_028292345.1 Polaromonas sp.
AGCGTGATGAGGGAATACAGCGCCAGCAGGCAAGGCGTGGTGCGGGAAATTGCCTTGTCTGACCACTGGCGCTGAGTCTCGACGCCCAGATGCGCGCGCGCTTCCTCGAAAGTGACTTCGACCTGCCAGCGCTGCCCAAAGCACTCCAGGATGAACGAAGGCGTGGCCTCCTGTTCAGTGCACAGCAGGGCCTGTGACTCGAATTGTCCCAGCGGGTCGCGGATCAGAACCCAGCGAAGAGGAATGGTCGGCATGCCGGAGTGGTACCACACCGCCGTGCCGCTGGCGACCTCGACCGCCCGGTCGTGCTCGCCATACCAAAAAGGCATTGTCAGCGCGCTCCAGGCGGTGGCCGGATCGTCGAGCACTTTCTTCAATGCGCGCAGCCGCTCGCCTTTGAGGCGCGTGCGTCCGCGCTGGCCAGAAAGGCGCTCGGGCGCTGGCGCATACAGCGCGGCATCCAGACGCAAGCGGGTGATGATGGTGGCATGGCGCCTTACCGCAGCGAGCAAATCGAGCGTGGCAAAGGCGCTGTCGGCGACGATGACGATTGGCCGGCCCGGCAGCCAGCGGCGGACTTGCTTGACCATCTGGCGTGCCCAGTCAGTAAGTTTTTTGGGCTGTTTGCCCTGGCTTTCGTAGAAGCGTCTGGACGGGCACAGGGCGCTCAAGAAAGGAAGCGCCCAGACCCTGGCAGCCCACGGGATAGGCACCAAGAGCATCATGCACAGCCAGCGCAGGCCGCTGACTTTCACGAAATGGCTGCGCGAGGAGCGCACCGGGTCGCGGTAGATGCCCCGAGCCGCAATGCGCGCGCCCCAGCGCCGCTCGATCGTGTCGTCCAGAGCGAAGACGAGCGGCCCGTCGGTAGCAAAGGCGCGTACCAGGAGTTGCAGCAAGATACGGCTGGCCGCCAGGCTGGACCATGCGGCGCGGTTCAAGACCCGGTGGTAGCTCTGGAAATGGCGCTCCTGGCTGAGCCCCATGACGCGCAGCACGGAGGTCACCGTGCGTTTGCCGGGCGCAAGGATGGCGCCGGCCAACAGCACCTGCGCTGACTGAAAAACCCGCTTGGAAAACAAACAGGCGAAGGGTAGGATTAGCTTTGCAAACCCGGCTGGCAATGTCAACATGATGAGCCCCTCGTCGCGGAGTGGTGATCATCCATAGACTGCGCCAGTCAGGTTTGCGTTTCAAGCACAGGCCTCAAATGGACAAAGTCCAGCTTAGGTGGTACGTTTTTCTGGGCGGTGCCGTTGTCGGCCTTGAATCCCAGCGGTACCACCAGGCCCTTCTCGTTGAGGATACCCCCTGCAATCGCAAACGCGTGGTTGGCGGCAGGCACGCCGCAGTAAATGGCAGCCATGAGGATGACTTCCTTGATGTCATCGGGCGACAGGCGTGATTCATCGGCGGCGTCTACCGCAGCGCGCACGTGCAGCGCGAATTCTTCCCAAGCTTTCAGGCCGAGCATCAGCGACAGCACCATAAAGCGGCGTGTACGGTCGCCCAATGCCGGGCGGCCCCAAATGTCGTTCCAGGCGTGACGGGTAATGAGATCCTGAAATTCCGCATTGAAGTTGGTGCGTTGCGCCAGCGATTTTTCGACCCACGCGTCGCCCAGGATGCGCCGGCGCTGCAGCAGGCCGCGCTCGTAGTCGGGTGACGAGCTTCCTGCATCCTCCGCTGCATTCTGCCCTGCCACAATTCGCTCTGACAGGAATGCCTCCAGCAGCCGGGCAAACTCGACCGGCTGTTCGGTGGCGCTGATGTGCGATGCCTGTTTGATGACTGCCATTTGAGCGCCGGGAATGGCATCGGCGATCGCCTGTGACATAGCTAGCGGTGTGCCCGCATCTAACGCCCCCGCAATCACCAGCGTGGGGCACGCAATGCCCGTGAGTCCGGCGCGCCAGTCCACGTTGCGCACGGCGTGGCAGCTCGCCAGGTAGCCGGCGATGTCGGTTGCCATCAGCGTGTCGCGCGCGGCTTGCACGGCAGCCGGTTGCGCGGCGCGAAAGCCATCATGAAAGTAGCGGGCCATGACCGCGTCGGCAATTGAGTTCATGCCGCCCTGTTCCACGCTGGCAATGCGGGCGTCCCAACTTGTGCGCCCGGCCTCCGGATAAAACGCAGTGCTGTTGGCCACCACCAGGCCGCGCAGCAGTTCAGGGTGGTGAATGGCCAAGCCCTGCCCGACCATGCCGCCCATCGACAAGCCCACCCAAACGACGGGCTCGCGCGCCCTGCTGCGAAGCAGGGTGGCGGCCTGGTCGACTAGCAGGCCCATGTCGTACGGGCCAGGCAGCACGCTTGATTGTCCATGGCCCAGGTGGTCGAACATCAGCACGCGATGCCGGCCCTGCAGTTCGGCCAGCAGCGGCGCCCAAGCCTGCTGGTTCATGCCCAGCGCGTGGCTCAGCACCAGCAGCGGGCCTTCACCGGTTTGCTGCAGCGTATGAAAAAGTGAGTGTGTCATGAGCAAGTTGATTCAGTACATTTCTGCAGCAGTTTGCCGCACAGGCGCGCCGAGGGCGCAACAGCCAAGAGCGGACAACATAGGGCACGGACGGCGTTGCGCTGCGCAGGTACCAACACGGCCAGTGCCTCGTCGGCCAGCAGCAATTCGATCAGTGGCGTATGACTTTGCAGTGCCTTCGCTCCCAGCGCCCGCACCAGTGATACGGCCTGCGGCTTGCCAAGGTACGCGGCCAGCGCATGCGCAATCGATTCGGAATAGATCACGCCTTGCAATTGGTCAATATTGTGCGTCATGCGTGCGGCGTCCACATGCAGGCCAGCCAGCGCATCGCGGATCGCGCTGGTGGCGCCAAAGGCCTGAACCCACAGTTGGGGCCACACCGCGACTTCGGCCTGCCATTCACCCAACGCGCGTTCGTGCGCCTGGGACATGGTCGACAGCAAGGTCGCGGCCAGGTGCGGCACCTGAATGCTGGCGGCCACGGCCTGCATGCAGGCCACCGGGTTGCGTTTGTGCGGCATGGCGCTGGAGCCGCCCTGATGAGCGTCGCGCGCAAACACCTCACCTACTTCGGCCTGCGACAGCAGAGCCAAGTCTTTGGCGATCTTCGAGAGTGAACCCGACAGTACGGCGACTTCCATGCCCAGCCGCATCCACGCGTCGCGCTGGGTATGCCAACTGCTGTCGGGGCAGCCCAGCTGCAGTTGCGCGGCCATTCGCGCGGCCACACGGTCACCCGCCTCGGCCAGCGTCGACAGGTTGCCTGCCGCGCCGCCCAGCTGCAGCACCAATGCGTGTTGCGACAGCGTGTGCAGTTGGTCCCGGCTGCGTTGGAGCGGCTGCGCCCACTGCGCGCACTTCAAGCCCCAGCTGGTCACTTGCGCCGGCTGTAGCAGCGTGCGCGCCAGCATGGGCGTGCATTGATGCTGCCGCGCCATGGGCAGAAGCAGGCCAATACAGGCGTCCAGTTCGGCCAGCAAGCGCGTGCAGGCGTGCCGCGTCATCAGCACCTGGGCGGTGTCGACCACGTCCTGCGTGGTGGCACCGTAGTGCAGATGGCGCATGGCGTCGGGCACGGTGCCTTGCAGCGCCTGGGCGATGGCGGCCACCAGTGGAACAGCCATGGCGCCGCTGTGGCGGCCGGCTTCGACCAGCGCCGCAGGGTCCAGCTCAAGGCTGGCGCATACGGCCGCGATGGCCCGTCCAGCGGTCGCCGGGATCACGCCTTCGTGCACTTGCGCCATAGCCAGTGTCGATTCAAAACTCAGCATCGCGCGGCACAGCGCGGCGTCGCCGAACAGTGTGCCGGCGTCTTGCGGCAGAAGGTAGTTTGTGAAGACGTTCATGATGCGCGGCGGCTATTTGTCCAACGATGGTCAGACTCTTGCGCCCGAGGTCTTGACTACAGCGGCCCACTTGGTCGATTCTTTCTGGATCAGCGCGGCGTACTGCGCGGCGTCGCCCAGCAACGGCTCGGCGCCTTCCACGGCCAGTTTGGACTGGAAGGCCGCCGTACCCGCCACTTGCAAGATCTGCTTGCCCAGAGCGGCGATCACCGGAGCCGGCGTGGCGCGGGGCGCCAGCAGGCCGTAGGTCAGCGTGCTTTTGAAACCGGCGAGCGCAGCCACACCCGATTCGGCCACCGTGGGCACGTTGGGCAATGTTGCCAACCGCTTGGCGCTGGTGACGGCCAGCGCGCGCAGCCTGCCGCTTGCCACCAGGGCTTGGGCTGGCGGGATCACACTGAACATCATCTGGACCTGCCCGCCTACCAGTTCGTTAAGCGCGGGCCCGGTGCCCTTGTACGGAATGTGGGTCATCTTTGTGCCGAGCACGTGGGCCAGCATCTCGGCCGTGAGGTGCCCGCCTGTGCCGGCGCCACTGGACGCGTAGTTGAAGCCCCCACCAGCCCTGCGGATGGCCTCGACCAGGTCAGCCATGGACTTGATGGCCGAGCTCTCCGGCACAGCCAGCAGCAAGGCCGAGCTGGCGAACATCGCAACCGGGGCCAGGTCTTTCTGCGCATTGAACTTGAGCCCCGTGTAGAGCGCGGGGTTGATCGAAATGGTGCCGGTGTGGCCCAGAAGCAGCGTAGTGCCGTCTGCCGGGGCGCGCACAACGAATTCGGTGCCGATGTTGCCGCCGGCACCCGCCTTGTTCTCGACGATATGGTTACGACCAAACGCGGCCGTGAGGCCGTTGGCCATCTGGCGAGCCAGCACGTCGTTGCCGCCGCCGGGCGTGAAAGGCACGACGATGCGCACGGGCTTGTTGTCTTGCGCCATGGCCCACGCAGGCAGCGCACCTATCGCAAATGCGGCGGACAGACCTAGGATGTGACGGCGATTCGGGTGATCAAGAAGCTGGCTCATGTTTGTGTCTCCGTTAAGTAAGACGCAGTGTGTCCGTTTCAGACCCAATAAAAAACCATTTTCAGCTTGGTTCATAAAGAACAAAATACGTGGTGTGGACACCAATTTCCTGAACACTTTTTTGCTTGTTGCCCTGAAGGGTTCGATGTCCGAAGCGGCTCGCCGACTCGACCTGAGCGCTACCGCCGTCGCCCAGCAGATGCGCGTGCTGGAAGCCGAGCTGGGCACCCCTTTGCTGCAGCGCGCCGGCCGCACCGTGCGCCCGACCGAAGCCGGCTACCGCCTGGTAGAGCGCGCCGAAGCCATCGTGCGCGAGACCGCAAGCCTGCGCGCCTGGGTGCACGGCAACGAGTTGCAGCATGAACTGCACGTGGGCACTATCAACACTGTGCTGCACAGCGCCCTGCCCGGTATCCTGCAGGTTTTCACCGGGAGCCACCCGAACACACGGGTGTCCATCCGCTCCGGCGTGGCCACTCAGTTGTACGATCTGGTGGCCGACGGCACGGTCGACATCGCACTCACATTGAAACCTGCCTTCGACGTGCCCAAGACCCTGGGCTGGAAGCTGTTGCGCGAAGAGCCGCTGGTGTTGCTGGTGCCCCGGCGTCTGGGCAAGATCGACCCTTTGCAGTTACTGCGCGAGCAACCTTTAATTCGCTACGACCGCACGCTGGGCGGCGGCAAGCTGGCCGATGAATACCTGCGCGACGCCGGCATCGTGCCGCAGGAAAGGTTCGAATTGAATTCACTACTGGCCGTCTCGATGATGGTCGAACGTGACCTGGGCGTGGCCCTGGTGCCCGACATCGATTCGCCCCTGCTCGACGGCAAGCTGCTGCTGCGACTTCCTCTGCCGCAGGCCAAGTCCAGGCGCGCGCTCGGGCTGCTCTGGCTGCGGGCAACACCGCGCAAGGGGTTGATCGACAGTTTTTCGGCGTGCGCGGAGCAAGCGATGCAAAGGACTGCTCCGCCGGCCCGTACCGATGTTGCATTACGGGCCAAGGCGGCATCGCCAGTTTCCGCCACGGAAAGCGGACCAGGATCCCGGCGATAAACCGTGACTGGTCGACCAAAAGACCAATTAGCCAGATTTGCAGGCAAACACAGCGAGATCCAGGTGCGCGGCTACAACTCAAGCGAGATAAATAAACAGGTAGTGTCAACTGCGCTGTATTGTCAGCTGGCTTGAAATGGATTGAGCCGCCGCCAGCAAGCGCGGCAGCATGGTCTCCTGCATCACCTTGGCGCTGGTGCGGTTGGCCTGGCCGCTGATGTTGATCGCGGCAATAGTATGGCCCGACCGGTCAGTAATGGGGGCTGCCATGGAGACCAGCCCTTCCTCAAGCTCCTGATCAACCAACGACCAGCCTTGATTGCGCACCTGGGCGATTTTGGCGGCCAGCTCATCGACATCGGTCACTGTGAAGCAGGTGCGCGCAGTGCGGTCGGAGGCCTGCAGCACGTTCATCATGGCATCGGGCGGCAAGGCCGACAGCAGCATGCGGCCCATCGACGTGCAGTAAGCCGGCAGCCGCGAGCCGACGCCCAGGCTGATACTCATGATCTTGTGCGTGGGTACCCGCAGCACGTACACGATGTCGGTGCCGTTCAGCACTGCCGCCGAGCACGACTCCTTGATCTGACCTACCAACTCTTGCATGACGGGTTCGGCCAAATTCCACAGCGGAAGCGACGACAGGTAGGCAAATCCGAGATCCAGGATGCGTGGCGTCAATTCAAACAGCTTGCCGTCGCTCTTTACATAGCCCAGCGTCTGCAGCGTCAGCAAGATGCGCCGCGCGCCGGCGCGGGTGAGCTGGGCGCGCCCAGCCACCTCGCTCAAGGTCTGGCGGGGCGACTGGGCGCTAAACGAGCGGATCACCGCCAGGCCGCGCGCAAACGACTGCACGTAGCTGTCGCCAGGCACGGGCTGGGCGGCGCTTGGTGCCGCCAAGCCGGAAGTTTCATGAGGAATTGGAGTGCGAGCAGTTGCCATAAACGAATTATTCTCCTAAAATTCATTATAAGAACAGTTGTTCTTTATACGAACAAATTAAAGCATGACTTCTAGCGCGGCCCGCACCCCCTGCCGGCCCAGCCTAGCCGTCCCACCCCTTTCTTCCCTTTCCTTCCTTTCCTTCCTTTCCTTGACACCCGGAGACAAACGAATGATCAACAAGATAGCCGCCTCGGTGGCCGATGCGCTGGCCGATGTGAAAGACGGCGCGACCGTGCTGATCGGCGGCTTTGGCACCGCCGGCATCCCGGCCGAGCTGATCGTCGGGCTGATCGCGCAGGGCGCCCGGGACCTGACGGTGGTCAACAACAACGCGGGCAATGGCGACACGGGGCTGGCTGCGCTGCTCAAGGCCGGGCGCGTGCGCAAGATCATCTGCAGCTTTCCGCGCCAGGCCGACAGCCAGGTGTTCGACGCGCTGTTCCGCAGCGGCCGGATCGAACTCGAGCTCGTCCCCCAGGGCAACCTGGCCGAGCGCATCCGTGCGGCCGGCGCGGGCATTGGCGCGTTTTTCTGCCCCACCGGCTACGGCACCGAACTGGCCAAGAATGCTGACGGCAGCCCGAAAGAAACCCGCGTCATCAACGGCAAGGGGTATGTGCTGGAGTATC
>JAQGMN010000126.1 GCA_028292345.1 Polaromonas sp.
CCGGCCACGGCCAGGCCCTTGTACAGCGCCGGCATCACGTTGGTCATGCCGGGCGAGGCCTTGACGAAAAAGCAGCCGATGATCGACGCAATGATCGACACCGCGCCCAGCGCCAGCGGGTACAGCACCGCGTTAACCGGCGCGGCGGCCACCAGCAGCGCGCCCAGCACCATGGTGGCGATCAGGGTGACCGCATAGGTCTCGAACAGGTCGGCCGCCATGCCGGCGCAGTCGCCGACGTTGTCGCCCACGTTGTCGGCAATCACCGCCGGGTTGCGCGGGTCGTCCTCCGGAATGCCGGCCTCGACCTTGCCGACCAGGTCGGCGCCCACGTCGGCGCCCTTGGTGAAGATGCCGCCGCCCAGCCGCGCAAAGATCGAGATCAGCGACGAGCCGAAGGCAAAGCCGATCAGCGGATTGAGCAGGTCGGCCAGCCGGGCGGTCGGGGTCAGGTTGCCGTTGCCCACCAGGAACCAGAAAAACGCCGTGACGCCCAGCAGCCCCAGGCCGACCACCAGCATGCCGGTGATGGCGCCGCCGCGAAAGGCCACGTCCAGGGCCGGGCCGATGCCGCGCGTGGCCGCCTGCGCGGTCCGCACGTTGGCGCGCACCGAGACATTCATGCCGATGAAGCCGCAGGCGCCCGACAGCAGCGCGCCGACGACGAAGCCGACGGCCGTCTTGCCGTCCAGGAAAATGCCGATCAGCACCGCCAGGATCACGCCGACGATGGCAATGGTCTTGTACTGCCGGGCCAGGTAGGCGCTCGCGCCCGTCTGGATGGCGGCCGAGATTTCCTGCATTCGCGCGTTGCCCGCGTCCTGTGAAAGAATCCAGTTTCTCGCCCAGAAGCCGTATCCCACGGCAATGAGTCCGCAAACCAGCGCAAGAATGAGCGCGGCTGAATGACCAGTCATAAATACCTCCGTCGTTTTTTGCCTTGATGGGTGCCACGCAAGCGGACCCCCGCTGCGTTGCTTCCTCGTGGCTCGCTTGGAGGCGATGGGACGATTGGCCAACTCAGGGAAATTAAACGCGAAAACAGGCGCCGTTGGCAACCCGTAAGGTCAGCTTCAGTAAAATGCGGGCGACTGATCGTCTGTTAAGCAGCAAGACCCGCCCGCATTCAGGGGCTGCCGGACGGCTTGAACGCAGCGGCCTGGCGGGCCGTTTTTTTCATCAATGTGTTTTCATCAACTCCAAAGCGACCATGTCCCTAGATAAAGTTACTCCCGGCAAAAACGCTCCCGATTCCTTCAATGTGATCATCGAAATCCCGATGAATTCCGATCCGGTGAAGTACGAGGTCGACAAGGAGTCGGGCGCGATTTTCGTGGACCGCTTCATGAGCACGTCCATGCATTACCCGTGCAACTACGGCTATGTGCCCCAGACCCTGAGCGGCGACGGCGATCCGGTCGATGTGCTGGTGATCACGCCGGTGCCGCTGATTTCCGGCGTGGTGGTGACCTGCCGCGTCATCGGCATCCTGAAGATGACCGACGAGGCCGGCGAGGACGGCAAGGTGCTGGCCGTGCCCGTCGACAAGAAATGCTCGCTGTACAGCCACTGGCAAAAGCCCGAGGACATGAATCCGCTGCGGCTGAAAACCATTGCCCATTTCTTTGAGCATTACAAAGACCTGGAAGAAGGCAAATGGGTCAAGATTTCAGGCTGGGAAGGCCCGGACGCCGCCAAGAAGGAAATTGCCGACGGCATTGCCAACTATGCCAGGGAACAGCAGGCGAAGTGATTCTGGCCGTTTTTTTTGAAGCTTTCATGCTGTTTGCGCTTTAGCTGCGGGCATGGTCAGCTACAAAAAACAATAGCAAGCATCCATTCCCCAGCCTTCAACGCAAAAGCGCCTCCAGTTCAGTCCGGAGGCGCTTTTTGCATGCCTGACACAAACAATCGACAGGCGCTTTTGCGGGTCAGTCGGTGCTGTGCGGCGCTGGATGCTGGGCGCTGTCGGAGGTTGAATCCTGGCGCTTTTCCGTCATTTTCTCGCCCGGCGCGGGTGCTGCGTCATTCGGATCGGTTTTCTTGCCGGGCGTGAAGCTGTGCGCGCCGCCAATGTTGTCCACGCCGCCGCTCGTCGTGGGGCGCGTTCCGTCCCCGCTGGTATTTCCGTTGCCCATGGTGGTTTCCTCAAGGTGTTGATTTCGTTGAAGGGATCGCCATCGTGGCCCGCCCGCCCGCCCCCCAACTGTCAGCCGATGGCGCCAACCGCTGTGCGCCGCTGTCCGCCGGTTCAGCCCTGTCCAGTGCGCTACAAGAAGTCAAAGGCAGGGAACCATGAAAAGTGTTTGTTCTCTGCTGCATGGCAACCGTCAAGTGCTGCGATGTGTAACTTTTTTTATTTTTCGAGCAGGCTTTGCGCGTTGCAGTGTTGAATCAAAACTTTACTGTTTCATGTAAGCATGAAACAGTATTATCAAAATCCATTTACCTCGGACTAGATCATCAGCATGGCAGACCCGCGTGAAGCTTCCTTGAACCCTGAAAAAACCGGCGACTTGCCCAAAAGCAACCTCAACTTTCCCGTGGTGGGCATTGGCGCGTCCGCCGGGGGCCTGCAGGCGCTGCTGCGTTTCTTCGAGCACATGCCGCCTGCCAATGGCATGGCCTTTGTCGTCATTCTTCATCTGTCGCCCGAGCATGAAAGCAATGTGGCCGAGATACTGCAGCGGGTCGCCAGCATGCCGGTCGTGCAGGTGAACGAGCCGACCGCCATCGAAGCCAACCATGTGTACGTGATACCGCCCACGCACGACCTGGAAATGAACGACGGGCACCTGCAGCTGTCCAGCCATTCGCGCGTCCGGGGCGCGCACCTGGCCATCGACCTGTTCTTCCGCACCCTGGCCGAGGTTCACCGGGAAAGGGCGATTGCCATCGTGATGTCCGGCACCGGCAACGACGGCGCCGCCGGACTGGCCCGGGTCAAGGAAGAGGGCGGCGTCACCCTGGTGCAAAAACCCGAGGACGCCGAATATGACGGCATGCCCAAGGCGGCGATTGCCACCGGCATGGTCGACTTCATCGTGACGGTGGCCGAAATGCCGCAGCGGCTTCAGGAACTCTGGGCCAACGCCGCCCGCATCAGCCTGCCCCTAAAAGACGGCGCGTCGGCGCGGGCGACGGTGGCCGACAGCGATGAGACCGCGCGGCTTGCCGAGGATGCGCTGCGCGACATCATGTCGGCGCTGCGCATCTACTCCAGGAATGATTTTCGCCAGTACAAGCGGGCCACGGTCCTGCGCCGCATCGAGCGCCGGCTCCAGGTCAATGGCCTACCCGACTTGCCGGGCTACCGGGATTTCCTGCGCGCCCATCCTGAGGAGGTCAAGCTGCTGCTTCAGGACATGCTGATCAGCGTCACCAACTTCTTTCGCGACACTGCCGCCTTCGAGGCGCTTGAGCGCGATGTGCTGCCCTCCCTGCTGGCCCATCGTTCGCCCGACGAGGCGGTGCGGGTCTGGGTGGCGGGTTGCGCCACCGGAGAGGAAGCCTATTCGGTGGCCATTTTGCTCAAGGAGCAGATGGAACTGCACCGCTGCACTTCCGAACTCCAGATTTTTGCCACCGACATCGATGAACGGGCGGTCAACTTCGGCCGCAACGCCCTGTACCCGGCTTCGATCGCGACCGATGTGTTGCCTGTCAGGCTGAAAAATTTTTTCACACTGGAAAAAGGGCAGTTCAAGGTGGTCAAGCACTTGCGCGAAAAAGTGCTGTTTGCCCACCACAACGTGCTGCGCGATCCGCCTTTTTCCCGCATTGACCTGATCTGCTGCCGCAACCTGCTGATCTACCTGGACAAGCCGGCCCAGGCCGGTGTCCTGGGAACCTTTCGCTTTGCGCTCAAGCCGGAAGGATTTTTGTTTTTGGGCACTTCGGAATCCGTTGAGGCGGCGCACAAGCTTTACACCGTGTTTGACAAGAAGTACCGGTTATTCAAGGTCAATCCGAATGGCAGTTCCATCCGTCATTTGCTGCTTGCCAAGGACCAGTCCAGCGATCGCCTGGTTTACAACCAGCGCGGGCCGGACCGGCGTGCGCCCAAGCCGGCTTCGTTCGCGGAACTGCACCGCAAGCTGATTGACCAGGTGGTTCTGCCCAGTGTGCTGATCGATGGCCAGCACAACATCCTGCACCTGTCCG
>JAQGMN010000139.1 GCA_028292345.1 Polaromonas sp.
TCGACCGCCGTTTCCTGCGCCTCGGCCACGTCGTCGGCATCGGCGGCAATTTTCGACGGCTGGTCGACCAGCAGCACCGACGGCGCCCAGGTCCAGGTCAACAGGCGCAGGTCGGTCGAGTCGGGCAAGGCATTGGGAACATCGGCGGCTGGCTTGGCGGGTGGCGGCGCGGCCGCATCTGCGGCCGGTTGCGGGGCGCTGGAGGGCACGCCTGGTCCGGTGGGAACTGGTTGGGGCTTGAGCGCGTTGATTTCCTCCTCGCTCATCAGCGACTGCACCGGATAGGCCAGCGGGTTGTTCCAGTACTGGTCAAAGCTGCGCGACAGGTCGCGCGCAATGCGGCCTGCCGCCAGCACATCGATGTCGACGAAATTGGTGCCATCGCTCTGGCCGAAATAGGTTTCGCCCAGGTTGCGCCCGCCCGTGATGGCCACCGCGTTGTCGGCAACCAGCATTTTGTTGTGCATGCGCCGCTGCATGCGCGCCACGTCCTTCAGGTTGCTCAGGATGCGCAGCACCATGGAGCCTCGCCCGCCGGGAAGGGGATTGAACAGCCGCAGTTCGATATTCTTTTCAAACGCCAGCTTGAGCACCTGCGCGTTCTTGCCCGAGGTGTTGAAGTCGTCCAGCAGGATGCGGATGCGTACGCCGCGCCCGGCCGCGTCGCGCAATGCCTCGAACAGGCGCTCGGTGGTGTCGTCGGCAAAGATCGCGTAGTACTGGATGTCCAGCGTTTTTTGCGCCGCCTTGATCAGCGTCATGCGGCTGGTGAAGGCCAGTTCGGCATTGCCGACCAGCGCGAAGCCGGAGTCGTTTCGCGTGCCGGCCTGGGTGGCGCGTGCCTGCACCAGCTGGCCCAGCCGGGTTTCCATCGGATTGGCCAGCGCGGTTGACACTGGGCGGTCGACCTGGCTTGGAAGGGATGCGCATCCGGTCATCCAGATGCTCAAAAATACCAGGGCCAGCCATTGGCGGACGACGCCGGGCCGACGGGCCTGCGATATGGAAAAAGGGCTGGAGCCAAGCGCGACAGTGGTTTGCATGATGCTGGCTACTCTAGCGTATGGCCGCGCTTTTCAAGCCCTCAGCAAGGCGTGTTTTAGCCTCTACTTTTTGTAGGTGGCCAGCCTGAGATCAGGCTCGGTTGCAGCAGCCTGCCACCAGTGCCTGCACGTCGCTACGGCAGGCGCGAACTAAAAAGCCCTCACGATGAAAGCGCTTCCCAGCGTTGCAGGGCGTCCATGAGTTCTTCCTCGATTTTGCTGTTGCGCGCCGTGAGTTCGGCCGCCCGCCTGGCATTGCTGGTGTAGAGCGTGCCGTCGTAGAGTTCCTGCTCGATCGCCTTTTGCTGCGATTCGAGTTGCTGGATCAGGGCCGGCAAGCCGTCGAGCTCGCGCTGTTCCTTGTAGCTCAGTTTCTTTTTTGATAGCTGCTCGCGCTCGTCCTTGTTGGGCTCGGCACTGTTTTTGTCCTTGTTCTTGGCGCTGGATGCGGTGGCGACCGTTTTATTGCTGCCGGTGATTTGCGCCGCACGCTTGGACTGGGTGACCCAGTCGGTCACGCCGCCCTCGTATTCGCGCCAGAACCCGGGGTTGTCGGGCGTGCCTTCGTAGGCGATGGTGCTGGTCACCACGTTGTCCAGGAAACGGCGGTCATGGCTGACCAGGAACACCGTGCCTTCGTAGTTCTGCAGCAGGTCTTCGAGCAGTTCCAGGGTGTCGATGTCCAGGTCGTTGGTCGGCTCGTCGAGCACCAGCACGTTGGCCGGCCGCGCAAACAGGCGCGCCAGCAGCAGGCGGTTGCGTTCGCCGCCGCTCAAACTGCGCACGGGGGAGCGGGCGCGCTCGGGGCTGAACAAAAAGTCGGACAGGTAGCTCTTGACATGCTTTTTCTGGCCATTGATTTCGACCCATTCGCTGCCGGGGCTGATGAAGTCTTCCAGCGTGGCGTCCAGGTCGAGCGCATCGCGCATCTGGTCAAAATAGGCGACCTGCAGATTCGCGCCCTGGCGGATCTTGCCGGGCGGGGTGGTGACGTCGGGCTGCAGTTCGCCCAGGATGAGCTTGAGCAGCGTGGTTTTGCCTGCGCCGTTCGGCCCGAGCAGGCCGACTTTGTCGCCGCGCAGCAGCGTGCCGCTGAATTTGTTGACGATGAGCTTTTCAGCGCCCGGATGGCCAAAGCTTTTTGAGACATCGGTGAGTTCGGCCACGATCTTGCCGCTTTTGTCGCCGCTGGAAACGTCCAGGTTGACCCGGCCGACGGCATCGCGGCGGGCCGCACGGTTGTCACGCAGGGCTTCAAGCCGTCCGATGCGGGCGGTGCTGCGCGTACGGCGCGCCTCGACGCCTTTGCGAATCCAGATTTCTTCTTGGGCCAGCAACTTGTCGGCCTTGGCGAAGATGACGGCTTCCTGCGCCATCTGGTCTTCCTTCTGGATCAGGTACTGGGCAAAATTGCCGGGGTAGCTGCGCAGCTTGCCGCGATCGAGTTCAACGATGACGTTCGCCACCTGGTCCAGAAAAGCCCGGTCATGGGTGATGGTGATGATGCTGCCATTGAAGTTGACCAGCAGTTCCTCCAGCCAGGCGATTGAATCAAGGTCGAGGTGGTTGGTCGGCTCGTCAAGCAGCAGCACGTCGGGCTTGGCAACCAGCGCCTGGGCTAGCGCCACGCGTTTTTTGGTGCCGCCGGAAAGGGAACCGACGATGGCATCCTTGTCCAGGTGCAGCCGGTGCAGCGTTTCCTCCACGCGCTGCTCCCAGGTCCAGCCATCGAGCGCCTCGATTTCAGACTGCAGCGCATCCAGATCGGTATGCTCGTCAGCCGCAAGGTACAGCTCAACCACATGCCGGGTACGGGCCAAGCCTGCACTCGCAGCAATGAACACTGTCGCATGCGGATCCAGGCTGGGTTCCTGCGGAACATAGGCAATGCGCAGGTTCTGCTGCAACTGCAAGGTGCCGTCATCGGGCTTTTCCAGTCCCGCAAGTATCTTGAGCAAGGATGACTTGCCGGTGCCATTGCGACCGATGAGGCCAATGCGCTGGTTGGTTTCAAGTGAAAAATCTGCGTGGTCCAGCAGAGCGACATGCCCAAAAGCGAGTTGGGCGTCCAGAAGGGTAATGAGTGCCATATAGTGAGCGATTATCCCGTTATAGGGGTAACTACGAGATTCACCGTGATCGATGTTGATACGAGTCTGTGGTTCGATGTTGACCTTTCTCGCAATAATTGTTGCCGGCGAGGCGAAGCACGCCACCGAGCGGTAGCCCCGAGGTGCTGGCTGCCTCAGGGTTGAGGGTGAGAACCCTGCCGCGAGGAAGTTTGAAACTTTTTGTAGGAATCTGCCCGCACAGGGTAGGCAAGG